>JARROU010000101.1:0-7556 GCA_037383585.1 Campylobacterales bacterium
GTCGAATCGCTTTTGAACAACGCGCAAAAAGAGGAGGCGGACATCGCTTTGCAGCGCGAAAACGTCAAGCAGCTGAAGGAGAAGCTGGCCGGGATCGACCGGGAGGAGGCGCGGCTGCTCGAAGGGGTTTCGTCGTATCTCATCCGTAAATCCGTCTGGGCGATGGGGGGCGACGGTTGGGCCTATGACATCGGCTACGGCGGCCTGGACCACGTGCTGGCATCGGGCAGGGACATCAACATTCTCGTGCTCGATACGCAGGTCTATTCCAACACCGGCGGACAGACCTCCAAGGCGACGCCGGTCGGCGCGGTCGCGAAATTTTCCGCCGGGGGGAAGCCCGCCGATGCGAAGGACCTGGCGCTGCATGCGCTGAGCTACGGCAACGTCTACGTTGCGCGCGTCGCGATGGGGGCCAACGACGCCCAGACGCTCAAGGCGTTCGTGGAAGCCGAAGCGTATGAGGGCGTTTCCATTATCATCGCCTACAGCCACTGCATCGCGCACGGGTATGATCTGCGCCACGGCATGACGCAGCAAAACACGCTTCAAAATGGTGCTGAAGATGAACGCCGAACGCGCCGAAGCGTTTCTGGATGAGGCGTCGCAAAAAGCACAGCGAGACTGGGTGCGTTACCGTGACCTGGCCGACAGCGGCAATCTGACGCTGAGCAAGGAGGAAACATGCAAATGAATGTGAACTACCTCGGACTGGAACTGAAAAATCCCCTGATCGTCTCGGCGTCGCCGATGAGCCATCACACCGACCGATGCCGCAGGCTCGAAGAGCACGGGGCCTCGGCCATCGTGATGCATTCGCTTTTTGAAGAGCAGATCAACGCGGAACTGAACGAGATCGACCATATGCTCTTTCACGGTAAGGACGCTTTTGCCGAAGCGCTTGATTTTTTCCCCGAAAGCCGTTTCGAGAACTACGAGACGGAGAATTACGTCCACCGGCTGCATGCGCTGAAATCAGTGCTCGATATTCCGGTCATCGCGAGCCTGAACGGGGTCAGCAGCGGCGGCTGGGTCCGGTATGCGAAACTGCTTGAAGACGCCGGGGCCGATGCGCTGGAACTCAATCTCTACTATCCCGCCGACCGGGCATGGACGGCGTCGGCCGAGATCGAGTCGCACTACCTCGAAGCCATTGCGGCTGTGAACGAACATACCTCGCTTCCGTTCGCGATCAAACTCGCCCCGGCGTTTACGGCACTGCCGCATTTCCTCAAAGCCGCCGAGCAGGCCGGTGCCTCGGCCGCGGTGCTTTTCAACCGTTTCTATCACAGCGACATCGACCTGGAAGCGCTGGAATGGACCCGAAAGCTCTACAAAAGCTCCCCGGCCGATTTCGCCGCGGCGCTGCGTGCCGTCGCCGTCTGTTACGGCCAGAGCGGATTGCAGTTTTGTGCGGGCGGCGGCGTCGGAAACGGCCTCGACATCATCAAGGCGGTCATGGCGGGGGCCGGTACCGTTGCCGTCGGCACTGGAACGGGCCAATTACGTCGAACTGCTGAGCCATGGCGACGAGCTGTGGTTTTAGGGGGTTTGTTCTCATTTCGGGCTGCTTCGTATTGAAACTTTTTTCGGGCCGCTAAAAAATAAGATTCTTTTCTTAAAGCTCCTTTAAAGCGACTTTGAAATATAATTGCGGGATTTTATAAAGGCACTTTTGGAGCGTGAGCGTTGGACGGAAGCGTCACGGGGTGCCGAAGAGGAGCATGTCGGATGGATCAAAAGCGGGTGTTGGTTAAGTTTTCAGGTGAAGCCCTTGCCGGAGAGGCAGGACACGGGATCGACACCCAGATCCTCAACTACATCTCCCAGGAGATCAAGACGCTGGTGAACGCCGGCGTCCAGGTAGGTCTGGTGATCGGCGGCGGCAACATCATCCGCGGGGTCACGGCGGCAAAAGACGGGATCATCCGCCGCACGTCGGGCGACTACATGGGCATGCTGGCAACCGTCATCAACGCGGTGGCAATGCAGGAGGCCTGTGAACATGCCGGTCTGAAAGTCCGCGTGCAGACGGCCATCAAAATGGAACAGATCGCGGAACCGTATATCCAGCGCCGGGCGGTACGTCATCTGGAAAAAGGGCGGGTCGTGATCTTCGCGGCGGGAACGGGTAACCCGTTCTTTACCACCGATACCGCGGCAACGCTGCGTGCGGTCGAGATCGGGGCGGACGTGATCATCAAGGCGACCAAGGTCGACGGCGTCTACGACAAGGACCCGAACAAGTACGACGACGCGGTCAAACTGGACACGCTGACGTACGATCAGGCACTGCATGACCACATCAAGGTCATGGACGATACGTCGATTGCACTGGCAAAAGACAACAAACTGCCGATCATCGTCTGCGACATGTTCAAACCGGGCAATCTCGCCGAGATCATCGGCGGCGATTACACCAACTGTTCGATCGTTAAGTAAGAAACTTTATACAAGGAATGACTATGAAAAACATGCGTCTTGAAGAGATTACAGCCAAAGCGCTGGAGACGGCCGGCATTGACCGCTATCAGTTGGCGATCGCCGTGGCACAGCGTGCAAAAGAGCTTGAAAACGGTGCGCAGAGCAAACTGAACATCGACCTCAAAACGACCAAGTCCGCTGACCTGGCGCTGATGGAAATCGCCGAAGGCCTCGTCGTGGTCAAGGGTTTCAAGCAGAACGCCTGACTTTCTATCCCCTGCGTCCTGACGGACGCATCCACACTCCACACCGCAAAGAGCAGCCATGGCAAACATTTTTGATATCGACCTGATCCGTTCCGTAAGGGATATTGAAAGTGCAAGAAGCCCATGCGCATCAGTCGCGCAAAAGCGGCGAACCCTATGTCGTGCATCCCATCCTCGTTTCGGCTCTGGTCGCATCGATTACGGGCGACCGCGCGATGGTGATTGCGGCGTTGCTGCATGACGTCGTCGAGGACACGGAACATCCCATCGAAGCGGTGGAGACCCGTTACGGTTCGGACGTGGCCCACCTTGTACACGGCCTGACCAAGATCGACCTGATCCGGGACAAGGAGCTGATTCCGTCGCATTCGGATGAGAAACTGGTCGTTTCGGCGCTGACGTTCAGAAAGATGCTGCTGGCGTCGATCAAGGACATCCGCGTTCTGGTCGTCAAACTCTGCGACCGGCTGCACAACATGCTGACCCTGGATTCGCTGCCGCCGGCCAAACAGCGGCGCATCGCCGAAGAGACGCTGGTGGTCTACGCCCCGATCGCGCACCGCCTCGGGATCTCGTACCTCAAGAATCTCCTGGAAGACCTGAGCTTTAGCTATGTGTTCCCGGATGAGAAAAAGAAGATCGATGACTACCTCAAGGTGAATTATCACGGCATCGAAGTCCGTCTAAACGGGTTCCGCCAGAAGATCGCTACACTGATGGAACGCCAGGGAATGGCTCCCGGTACATTCGAGATCCTCAGCCGGATCAAGCACGACTACTCCATCTACCTCAAGATGCAGCGCAAAGGGATCAGCATCGACGAAGTGCTCGACCTGCTTGCGATCCGGATCCTGGTGAACGAACCGACGCAGTGCTACAGCGTGCTCGGACTCATTCATCTGCATTTCCAGCCCCTCACATCGCGTTTCAAGGACTACATCGCCATCCCGAAGGAGAACGGCTACCAGACGCTGCATACAACGGTCTTTAACGAGACCTCCATCATCGAGGTCCAGATCCGGACGTTCGAGATGCACAAAACGGCGGAACTGGGCGTCGCCGCGCACTGGAAGTACAAAAGCGGGGGCAACAACATCAACCTCGACTGGCTGCAGAACCTGCAGTACCAGGAAGAGTCGATCGAAGACTTTTACGAACTGGCCAAGACGGATCTCTACAGCGAGGATATCAGCGTCTTCTCACCGAAAGGCAAGCCGTTTACGCTGCCGCGCGGCGCGACGGCACTCGATTTTGCCTATGCCGTGCATACGGAGATCGGCGACCGCGCGGAAGCATGTCTGGTCAACAAGGAGAACAAGAGCCTCCTGGCCGAACTGCACAACGGCGACATTGTCCGGATCATGACGGCCGACGAGAAGCAGCTGCGCTGCAGCTGGATGGATGCCGTCCGGACCTCCCGGGCGAAACAGCACATCCGCATCAACTGCCGCCACCGCATCCGCGACATCGACAGCAAAAGCGGCCTGCTGATCATGCGCGGCATCATGCAGCTCAACGTGACGCGCATCCGTGAGTGGCTGCGCGAACACAATCGGCTTCAGAACGCCTGGATGATCGCCCGCGACGTCGACTACCTGCGCGAAGTGCTGCACCATTATCTGAAAGCGCTGCGTTCGCACAAGAAGTTCAGCGCCTTCCTGGCGTCGCACCGTTTCAAGCTCAAGCTTTACCAGTTCGGTTCGATCGAACTCTATTCGAACCATACGATCTCCGATGTCGTTTTCGATTTCTGCTGCCATCCCAAGGCCGGCGACGAGATCGTGGGCTTCTACAGCAACGGAAAGGCGCACATTCATCACAAAATGTGCCAGCACGCGAGCACGCTGATCGAAGAGGAAGAGCCGATGCTGTTCGTGCGCTGGAAACAGGAGAGCATTTTCCATTACCACATGATCGTCAGCATGCAGAACGCCAAGGGCGCACTCGCGGATTTTCTGACCTATCTGGCGAAGCTGGGCGCGGAGATCGTCAGCATCGAACTGGGCAAGGAACAGAAGGAACACCTACAGCTGTGCGAGCTGGAGTTTCAGAGTTCGGAAGCGGATATTAACCGCCTCCGCGCTAAAATTGAGCAAAAAATTCATATCATACAGTTTATACGCACGGACGACGCCTATCGTTCCGTGTGAGAGGTGAAAGGACACAATGACAGTAGAAGAAGCATTGGCGGAGATCCGACGCGGCTGCGCGGAGATCATCGACGAGGAACGCATCGAGACCCTGGTAAAAGCGGCGCTGCAAGAGAACAAACCCTTTACGGTCAAGGCCGGGTTTGATCCGACGGCACCGGACCTGCACTTGGGGCACACGGTCCTGCTGAACAAGCTGGCGGCGTTCCAGCGCATCGGGGGGCGGGTCCAGTTCATCATCGGCGATTTCACCGCGCAGATCGGGGATCCGACCGGCAAGAGCGAGACCCGGAAAAAACTGCTGCCCGAACAGATCGCCGAAAATGCCAAAAGCTACAAAGAACAGGTCTTCAAGATCCTCGATCCGGAAAAAACGGACGTGCTCTTCAACGCCGACTGGATCAACCCGATCGGCGCGGCAGGCATGCTGGAACTCACCACGCTGATGAACGTCGCGCGGATGCTCGAGCGCGACGATTTTGAAAAGCGTTACAAGAGCGGGACGCCGATCTCGATCAGTGAGTTCATTTACCCGCTGCTTCAGGGGTTCGACAGCGTCCACCTCGACAGCGACATCGAAATCGGCGGGACGGACCAGAAGTTCAACCTGCTGATGGGACGCCACCTGCAGCGCGCCTACGAAAAAGGCAAGGAACAGGCGGTTCTGATGATGCCGATCCTCGAAGGGCTCGACGGCGTGCAGAAGATGAGCAAAAGCCTGAACAACTACATCGGGGTCGCCGAGGCGCCGGGCGAGATGTTCGGCAAGATGCTCAGCATTTCCGACGAGCTGATGTGGCGCTACTATGAACTGCTCAGCCACAAAAGCCTGGCCGAGATCGCGCAGCTGCGCTCCGACGTCGAGGCAGGAAACGCCCATCCGAAAACCGTGAAAGAGGCGCTCGCACAGGAGATCGTAGAACGGTTCCACTCCGTTGCTGCCGCGGCCGAGGCGAAAGCGGAATTCGACCGGGTGCACGCCAAGAGCGAACTGCCGAGCGACATGCCGGAGTATGAACTCGACGGCCCGATCTGGATCGCCAAAGCCTTACAGGAGTGCGGTCTTGAGGCTTCTACCTCGCAGGCGCGGCGCGATCTTAAGCAAGGTGCCGTTAAAATAGATCAACAGAAAGTCGACGACGAGCAGCTGCAGCTGGAAGCAGGCGAGTATATCCTGCAGGTCGGCAAACGCAAATTTGCATGCGCAAAGGTGAAATAGATGAGCTTTAAACCGCTTAAAATCGGGAAATATACGATCGAAAAACCGATAGTGCAAGGCGGTATGGGGGTCGGGATCAGCTGGGACCAGCTGTCCGGGTCGGTATCGAAAGAGGGCGGACTGGGCGTGATCAGCGCCGTCGGGACCGGCTATTACGAGAACAAATCCCATGTGCACAAACTGGTGGCGGACCGTCCGCTTGACGTGGAAAACTTCTACTCAAAAGAAGGCTTGACCGCCATTGTCGACAACGCAAGAAAGCTCTGCGGCGATGCCCCTCTGGCGGCCAATGTCCTCTATGCCATCAACGACTACGGCCGCGTGGTGCGCGATGCCTGCGAAGCGGGGATCGATATCATCATCACCGGCGCGGGGCTGCCGACGAACATGCCGGAATTCACCGAAGGCTATCCCGACGTCGCGCTCGTGCCGATCGTCTCTTCTCCCAAAGCACTCAAGATCATCTGCAAGCGCTGGGAAAAACGCTACAACCGTTTGCCCGACGCCGTGATCCTGGAAGGGCCGAAAAGCGGCGGACACCAGGGGTTCACCTATGAACAGTGTTTTATGGAAGAACACCAGCTTGAGAACCTTGTCGGTCCCGTTGTGGAAGAGGCGAAAGCGTGGGGGGACATCCCCGTCATCGCCGCCGGAGGCATCTGGGACAAGAAGGACATCGAGGCGATGATGGACCTCGGCGCGGCCGGCGTTCAGATGGGGACACGGTTTATCGGAACCTATGAGTGCGACGCGCACGCCAATTTCAAGAAGGTACTCCTCGAGGCAAAAGAGGAGGACATCCACCTGATGAAATCGCCGGTCGGCTATCCGGCACGCGGGGTCCGAACGAATCTCAGTCATTTGATCGAGACGAAAAGCGGCCCGGCGATCAAATGCATCTCCAACTGCGTCGCACCGTGCGAACGCGGGGTCGAGGCGAAAGCAGTCGGCTTCTGCATCGCCGACCGCCTCAGCGATGCGTATGCGGGCAATACGGAGCTCGGGCTCTTCTTCTCCGGTACGAACGGCTACCGGATCGATAAGATCATCAGCGTCGCCGAACTGATGAACAAACTCACAGAGGGTGAATAGAGACGCATGGCGTTCAAGCGGCTTAGCGCGATCGTCATAACGCTGTTGTTTCTGGGCACTGCGCTCAGTGCAATGTCACTCGCCAAAGCCGAACAGGCACTCGAAAGCAAGAACAAATCCGAAATCTTCCGCGCCTACGACACCTTCAAGTCCGCCTATATGGAAGCATCCATCAACGGGGACAGCGGTCAGAAAAAACGTGCGCTTACCGGGATCGTCAAAAGCGGGGAGCTCCTTCATATCGATGTGAGCGCCTATCAGGAAAAGCTGCGTACTTTCTCTGAGGTTCCCCCGAAACAGGAGACGAAAAAAGCCGCCAAGCAGGTCAAAAAGACGGGCGCACCGGCCATACGGGGACAGAACCGCCTGAGGGACGTCCGCTGGGAACACGGGAGTCTGGTGTTC
>JARROU010000102.1:0-4772 GCA_037383585.1 Campylobacterales bacterium
ATTTTCGTCAAACATGCAGACAGTTATGAAGCGATTGAGTCTGCACTTTTAAAAGACCTTCGGAACAACGATTTGCTGTTTATCAAGGGCAATCACAGGATATGGCTCAGCAAGCTGGCGAAAAAAGTGATGCGCCTTGGTGACGCACATGAAATCCGGTAGCAGTGCCGGGCTTTTTTCGACGCAAGCCGTGTGACAGGGCGTTTTATCCGCCGCGTTACTCTTTCGTTTTTGCTTCTTGCGATAAAATAAGCCCCTAATTCGTCAAAAAGGTTTTCCGTGAGAAGATTTTTCGCACTCTCCGTACTGATGATCTCGTCGATGCTCTTTGCATTTCAGAGCAGTTTCCTGATGCCCGAAGAGGCTTTCAAGCCCAAAGCGACGCTGCAGGAGAACCAGCACATCGCCATTGATATCGAGCTGGGAAAAGGCATTTATGTCTACGCGGACAAGGTGGATGCGAAGGTCACGGCGCCCGCAGGCGTTTCCATTTCAGAAATAAAGATCAACGCCGAAGCGGAAGAACACGACGGCGATATGGTGCACCTGCACAATGTTCCGGTTGAGATCGTGCTGGCTTCAAAAGCGGCCGACGGCATCATCCCCGTAACGGTCGGTCTTGACTTCCAGGGCTGTTCGGACCGGGGGCTCTGCTACGAACCGCAGCACAAGGAGTTCACGTTCGACGTCGATCTTTCGAAACTCGAAGGCACAGCTGCGGCCAAAAACGCGGAAGCGCCTGAAACTGCCGCATCGGCTGAAACGGCCGAAAGTACGGCTCCGGCACCGGCGGAAGCCGCGGCCGCGGGCGGCAGCGAAACGGATCTGATCGTCGATACCCTCAAAGGCGGCAGCCTCTGGGCGATCCTGGTGCTCTTCTTCGGCTTCGGGCTGGCGCTCGCGCTGACGCCGTGCATCTTCCCGATGATCCCGATCCTCTCCTCCATTATCGTCTCCCAGGGTGAGAACATCACGATGAAGCGGGGCTTCACGCTCTCGCTTGTCTATGTACTGGCGATGGCATTCGCCTACACCATCGCCGGCATCGCCGCGGGCTTCTTCGGTGAAAACCTGCAGGTGATATTGCAGAACCCTTGGGCCATCGGTGCCTTCGCCCTGATCTTCGTCGCGCTCGCTTTCTCGATGTTCGGCTTCTACGAGATCGGACTCCCGGCCTCCATCCAGACGCGGCTGACAAAGGCTTCGGACAAGGCGGGCGAGCAGGGCGGTTTCGCCGGCGTTGCCGTCATGGGCTTCCTGAGCGCCCTGATCGTCGGTCCCTGCGTGGCGCCGGGTCTGGCGGCGGCGCTGATCTACATCGGCCAGACGGGTAACGCGCTGCTCGGCGGTGCGGCGCTCTTTGTCATGAGCCTCGGCATGGGGGTGCCGCTGCTGCTCATCGGACTGGGTGCGGGCAAATTTATGCCGCGTCCGGGCGGCTGGATGAACACGGTCACCGAGGTCTTCGGCGCGGTGATGATGGGCATCGCCATCTGGATGGTGTCGCGCATCATCCCCGAGTGGATCACGATGATGCTCTGGTCGATCTTCTTTATTGTCTCCGCCGTCTACCTGGGTGCGTTCGAACCGCTCAAAGACGGCGTCCGCCGCTCCTGGCAGTCGTTCATCAAGGCGATCGGGATCGTGTTCATGCTCTATGGAACGATCCTGCTCATCGGGGCGCTTTCGGGCGGCACGTCGATGATGCATCCGCTCAAAGGCTTCGAGGTGAAGATGTGTACCGACGCGCAGGGCGCGGAAACGGGAGGAGAACTGCCGTTCGAGGTGATCCACTCCGAAGCGGAACTTGAGCAGATCCTGGCGGCCAGCAAAGGCAGAAAAGTGATGCTCGACTTCTCCGCGGAGTGGTGTACGTCGTGCAAGGAGTATGCGGAGATCACCTTCGCCGATCCGCGCGTGGTGTCGGCACTGAAGGGGTACGTGCTGGTCCAGGCCGACGTGACTTCGAACAGCGACACGGAAAAAGCGCTGACGAAGCAGTTCGGCCTCTTCGGCCCTCCGGGCATCCTCTTTTTCGACGAGCAGGGAACGCTGCTCAAAGACAAGACGCTGATCGGCTACAAACCGCCCGAGGCGTTCTTGGAGCACCTGCGCTCCCTGTAACAGGAGTCCGGGACGCTAGAACTGTTCCCACAGCCACTGCGCGACCGCTTCTTTCTCCTCGTGTGTCAGCCCTTTGACCGCCGGCATGACGCCGAACTTCTCCACCATTTCCGGCAGACAGATGACATAATCCTCATCCGGGTCGTCGATGTACTCCTTGATAAAGGCCTTGGTGACTTTCTCCTGGATAAACGGATCTTCGTTCTCGATTTTGATCATCATCTTCAGGCGCATCGCGACCATCCGCATGGTCGGCGCTTTCATCTCCTGCTGTGCCTGGGCGCGTCCTTTTTCGAGCGGCAGCATCACCATATGGCACGAAGCGCAGTGCTTTTTGTAGACGTCGTAGCCGTCGGCGGCGAAAAGGGCGGAGGCGAGCAGAAGAGGGGCGATTAACGGTTTCACGGGCAATCCTTTGAACCACTGTTCAACAGTTGTATGCAACGATTATGACACCGTGCGGTTAAGAAAATGCAAAGAGAAGATATTAGGGAAAATTATTCAGCCTGCCATCCGAATCGGCGCAGAACGGCTTCAAAATTCTCGCCAGGAGAGGCGGTGATGCACAGCGGCTCACCGCTCTTTGGGTGCGGCAGCTCCAGTTTCGTCGAGGCCAGCAGCAGACGGTGGCAGCCGAACTGCTCCCGGAAGAGGTTGTTGTGCTCGGTGCGGCCGTATTTCGTGTCGCCGACGATGGGGTGCAGCAGGTGCTTCATATGGCGTCGAAGCTGGTGCTTGCGCCCCGTTTCCGGCCGGAGCCGTACGAGCGAATAGCGGGCGGTGGCGTAGCGGCTGACGGGGATGGGGAGTTCGACGGTGCAGAGGCGCTCGTATGCCGTGACGGCCTCCTGCGCCTCTTTGTCCTGCCGCGCCTTTGCGTCGGTCATCTTGTCGAGAATCTCTTTGAGCGGGTAGTCGATCGTACCCGCATCATCGGTGTAGCCGCGCACGACGGCGAGATACTCCTTGTGCACTTCTCCCGCTTCGAACGCTTCGCCGACACGTTTTGCCGTCTCGGGGTCGAGGGCGAAGAGCAGGACGCCCGACGTCGGTTTGTCGAGCCGGTGGACCGGGTAGACGTACTGCCCGATCTGGTCGCGCACCATCTGAAGCGCGAATCGGGTCTCGTCCTTGTCGATCCAGGAACGGTGCACGAGAAGCCCGCTGGGTTGGTTTACCGCAACGAGCCACTCGTCGCGGTAGAGGATCTCGAGTCGTTCGTCCATGGTGCATCCCCTTTTTTGGATGCGATTATAGCGTCAAATGACGCGCGCACTTCCTTGACGGCGTCGACCATGTTGGCGAGGCTCGGTTTTACCTCCTCCCATTTGCGGGTTTTCAGGCCGCAGTCGGGGTTGATCCAGAGCTGCTCTTTGGGCAGGACCTCCAGCAGGGCGTTGATCTGCGCGGCCATCTCGGCCACCGGCGGGACGCGCGGCGAGTGGATGTCGTAGACGCCGGGACCGACTTCCTGCTTATAGCCCACTTCTTTGAAGATGCGCAGCAGCGCGTTGCCGCTGCGGGCGGTCTCGATGGAGATGACGTCCGCGTCCATCGCCTCGATGGTGTGGATGATGTCGTTGAACTGGCTGTAGCACATGTGCGTATGGATCTGCGTTTCGCTCCGCGCGCAGGCCACGCTGCGGCGGAAGGCGTCTACGGCCCACGTTTCGTATGCGCCGATGTTCTCACGGCGCAGCGGGTAGCCTTCCTTGAAGGCCGCTTCGTCCACCTGGATGATGCGGATGCCGGCGTTTTGCAGGTCGTCGACCTCGTCGCCGATGGCCAGGGCGATCTGCTCGGCCACGTCGGCGCGCGGGAGATCGTTGCGCACGAAGGACCAGTTGAGGATCGTGACGGGACCTGTGAGCATCCCCTTGACGATCTTGTCCGTTTTGCTCTGTGCGTATGTGGTCCATCCGACGGTCATCGGTTGCGGGCGGCTGACGTCGCCGTAGATGAGCGGCGGTTTGACGCAGCGGCTGCCGTAGCTCTGCACCCAGCCGTTCGCGCTGAAGGCGAAGCCGTCGAGCTGTTCGCCGAAATACTCGACCATGTCGTTGCGCTCGGGTTCGCCGTGCACGAGCACGTCCAGCCCGATGGACTCCTGGAAGGCGATGCAGTCGTCGATGTAGGCTTTGATGCCTGCTTCGTAGAGCGGGGTGTCGAGGTCGCCGCGTTTGTAGTCGCGGCGCAGCGCGCGCAGTTCGGGGGTCTGCGGAAAGGAGCCGATCGTCGTCGTCGGCAGCAGGGGGTAGTCCAGCGCTTCATGCTGCAGCTTGAGCCGCTCCTCGTACGGCAAAGCGCGTTCGCTGCCGCTCTGCGCGTTCACGCGCGCCCGGACTTCCGGGTCATGGATACGGGTCGAGTGTTTGCGCAGGTTGACGGCGGCGCGGCTCTGCTCGAGCTGCCGCGTCTCGAAATCATCGAGCGTTTCGCCGAAAAAGCGCTTGGTAACGAGATTCAGTTCGCCCAGTTTCTCCTTTGTGAAGGCAAGCCACTGTTTGATTTGCGGATCGAGTTTCGTCTCCGCTTCGAGCGAGTAGGGCACGTGCAGCAGCGAACAGGAGGAGGAAACGGTGATCTGCTCTTTGGGCACCGACTGCACGATCGTTTCAAGCGTTTCGGCGACGGCGTCGAGGTCGCTG
>JARROU010000103.1:0-8873 GCA_037383585.1 Campylobacterales bacterium
ATCCGAACATATTTACGCCGGAGTGACAAGGGCTCTCCAGCAGTACCACACTGAAGTGCCATAATCCAGATAGAGACTCCAACATATTTCAAGAGGAAACAACGAAAAAGAAAATCGACTACTTTCCGTCTTCTCCCGCCCAACCAGCGGTAGCGAAATTGTCTTTTTTTCTTCCCGGTTCGGCTTCTTTTTTGGACAAGCAAAAAAGAAGGGGAACAATCATCGTTTAAAAGATCAGAGCAGAATAATTTGTGCCAATCCGAGGAAACTGAAGAAGCCGAAGACGTCGGTTGCCGTCGTCAAGAGTACGGTCGAGCCGACCGCAGGATCTATGTTGAGCCGCTTGAGCAGCAGCGGGATCGACGCGCCGAAGAAGCCGGCGATAAAGAGGTTGATGATCATCGCCATCCCGATGACCACCCCCAGCAGCGGCTGCTGGAACCATGCCCAGGCAATCACGCCCATCAGCAGCGCAAAAAGCAGGCCGTTGAGCACCGCGATGGTGATCTCCTTGTACAGGGCCGAGCGGGCGTTTGCGAACTCGATGCCCCCCAGAGCCATCTGGCGCACCATGACCGTCAGGGTCTGGGTCCCAGCATTACCGCCCATCGAAGCGACGATCGGCATCAGGATCGCCAGCGGAACAAAGGCGGCGATCGTCGCATCGAACAGCCCGATAACGGCCGAAGCCATCACGGCGGTCAGCAGATTGATAAAGAGCCATCCCGCGCGATTCTTGAATACCCCGCGGATGTCCTCTTCCTGCTCGACCTCGTCATTGACCCCGGCCAGGTTATAGATCTGTTCCGTCGCACGCTCTTCAATGACGTCGTAGATGTCGTCGGATGTGATCCGTCCGACCAGCCGGCTTTCGTGGTCGACGACCGGCAACACTGCCACGTCGTACTGTTCGAAAATCGTAGCGACTTCGTCGATATCGTCCGTCGCCTCGACCGAGCGGAAGTCTTTCGAGCCCAGCTGGGAGCGGAAGGTCCGGTCGAAATCCATCAAGATCATATCCTCGAGCGCGACGGTCGCCACCAGCCGGTGTTCATCGTTGACGATGTAGAGCTGATGGACGTTTTCGAGTTCGCCCTCTTCTTTGAGCTTCTTGAGCCGGGCGATGGCCTCGCTGACCGTATCATCCAGGGTCGCTTCGAACAGCTCGGTCTGCATCCAAGCCCCGGCCTGATCTTCCTCGTAACTTCGGATTTTGTCGATGTCTTCACGATCTTCCTCATCGAGCTGCTCGTAGACGGCCTCGGACTTGTTTTCATCCACATCGACAATGTTTTCGATCAGCTCCGCCGCATCGTCAGAATTCAGCGCATCAACCGCCTCGGCCAGTTCATCGCTCGAGAAATGTTCGATCGCCTCGTCTTTGAGTTTTTCCGGCAGTTCCAGCAACACCTCGCCGCGGATTTCCTGCGGAATTTTGCTTAACGTGTCGCGGAACTCATCCTGACTCTCGTTGCGGATATTTTTTAGGAGGTAGGCGATTTCACTGGCATGGGGAAGATGCTCCGTTTTTGCCAGAAGGAACTGTTCAAAAGCGTGCTTGATCTCGCTAATATGTTTCATTGCGCTCCCCTTTCATGAGCGGTTGACAGCTCTCGGGATCGATGTAACAGGCGTTGTCGATCGAAGGTACCTTCGAGACCGCCACCGGGTGGGCCATGGCATCATCTATCAGCGTATCCAGCTTCCCTTTTTCATCCCGGATTGCTTTGAGCGCTTTGCCCCCAAGCTGCTTCGTCGTCACCTGGACGACCCGCGCCGGATTGATCGCCCGTCCGTTTTTGTAGAGGCCGAAATGCAGGTGCGGACCGGTCGAAAGCCCTGTGGAACCCACGTAGCCGATCACCTGCCCCTGTTTGACGTATTTGCCTCTTTTGATGCCGCGGCGGAAGGCCTTCTGATGGGCGTATAGCGTCATGTAGCCGTCGCTGTGGCGGATCTTGATCAGATTTCCGTAACCGCGGGTGCGGCCGGCGAAGATGACCTTACCGCTGCCGGCAGCGATGATCGGCGTCCCCCGCGGCGCGGCATAATCGATCCCGAGGTGGGCACGGTAGCGCTTCAGAATCGGATGGTAGCGGCGGCGGGTGAATCCCGAACTGACCCGGGCGTTGCGGACGGGGCGCGAGAGCAGAAACCCTTCCACCTGGCGCCCTTTTTCATCGTAATAGCGTTCGTCGCTGTTGAGATAAACCGCGTGGCGCTTGCCGCGCATTTCGATCATCCCCACCATGAGCCTGGGCATGGAAAAGGGACTTCCCAGTCGGTATTTCTGCTCATAGACCATGACCAGCCGGTCCCCTTTTCTCAGATCCCGGCGGAAGTTCAACGAGTTTTTGAACCCGGCGATAAACGCCTGCGCCAGCTGCCGGGAACCCGTCGCCTTCAGGATATCGTAATAGGGGGAATTCTCGATGGAAAGCACGATCGATTCGCGTTTTGTACTGGCAATGATCGGAATCGCTTCAAAGGCGTAACCGCCGTCTTTTTCAAAGAGGTGCAGCTGCAGTTCTTCGGAGACCGGGATCAGGACCTGTTCAATCGTGCCGTTGTCGTCGCGCATCACCTGGTAGGGAGTCCCGCTGCGGATCTCTTCGGTCAGCTTCTGGTCCTCTTTGTCGATATCGTAATAGAGCGCCTTCGGAAGTTTGAGGCGTTCGAGAAACATCAGATACGTCTCGCCGACGCTCCATTTGAACGTCTCGACCGATGACGCAAACAGCATCAGCGGCGTCAACAGCAGCCAAAAGATCCGAACCAAACTCCACCTCCGCGATTATGAATGTGAAAGGGTAGCAAATTCGTGCTAAAGGGCACCTCTAAAATCCGTACTAACGTTTTCCCAAGGTGCCCTGCAGCAGCTCTCACCGCCATAAAGAGCCTATTTATCATCGCTAGGTTATAATCCCCGAACATTTAATACTGGTAAGGTTTGCAGTGACAAAACTGTTATTTTCTCTCGTCTTCCTGTCGTTGATGCTTCGCGCAGGCGAACTGCATCTGAGCCTCCAAAGCGTCTCGGACGATGCCCAAACCGGGCAGATCAAAACCGCCCGGGTCGAGCCGGGCGTGAGCGGCTTCGTCGTACGCCATTTCACCCCCGAGCACAGTGCCGTTATCGCCAACGCCGTTGCCACGGCGTATGATGAGAATACGGGCATACTCAGCGTCGCCTTTTCCGAATACAACGGCCTGCCTCAGGATTCCCTGCCCAAAGGGACGTGGCAGCCGCGCTCCGGAGACGAGGTCATTCTTGCTTTTGCCTACCGCCGCGGTGTTCTTGTCGCTCCGACGCGCGAAATCTACCTGAAACTGACGGAACAGATCAAAACCGTCGAGTGGATGCATCCCGACACGTTCGCTACCTATCTCTCCTATGAGGGGCACCCCACGCCGCTCAAATCGGATTTTGCCGGTTTCTGCAGCGTCGCGACGACGGGGCTGCTGTTCGTGTACCTCGAAGACAGCCTCTTTACGCTCGATTGCCAGAGCCTCAGCGTTCTGCAGATCTCAAAGGCCGGCCTCGCCTACGAATCGACGCATCTGCCGTTCTATTCGCGCGTTGAAACGATCGACTCCAACTGGTTTGGGGAAGGCAGCGGTACCCTAGAGCGTTATGAACCCTACTACCTGCGGCTGCTGGTTGAAAACAATCCGAAGTCGCAGAAACTATACGACTTTATTCAGTCGCATCCAAGTGCCGATAGGCGATTATTAGACCAATTTGACCTGAAGGGCCAACCATGATCGATCCGAAACACATCCATGCGCTCAGCACCATCGTCGGCGAAGACAACATCTACAGCGACAAGGCGCACCTGCTCGCCTATTCCTACGACGCGACGCGGGAACGTTTCGAACCCGACGCCGTGCTGTTTCCCCGCCATGAGCAGGACGTCAGCGACATCCTTCGCTACTGCAACGAGCACAACATTGTCATCGTGCCGCGCGGGGCGGGCAGCGGCTTTACCGGCGGCGCCCTGCCCAGCCGCGGCGGCATCGTCCTCGCGTTTGAGAAACACATGAACAAGATCCTCGAGATCGACATGCAGAACATGGTCGCCGTCGTCCAGCCGGGCGTCATCAACATGGACCTGCAGCGCGCCGTCGAAGAGGTCGGCCTCTTCTACCCGCCCGATCCCGCCTCGCAGGACTACTCGACCATCGGCGGCAACGTCAGCGAAAATGCCGGCGGGATGCGCGCGGCAAAATACGGCATCACCAAAGACTACGTCATGGCGATCCGCGCCGTTCTGCCAAACGGCGACGTCATCAAGGCGGGAAAACGCACGATCAAGGACGTTGCAGGCTACAACATCGCCGGCATCCTGATCGCTTCGGAAGGGACGCTGGCCGTCACGACGGAGATCACGCTCAAACTAATCGCCAAGCCGAAAATGACCAACACGGCGATGGGCGTCTTCCCGACCGTCAAAGAGGCGATGGAGGCCGTTTACAAAACGATGGCCAGCGGGGTCACGCCGGTCGCGATGGAGTTCCTCGACAACCTCACCATCCGCGCGGTGGAGCAGACCTTCCAAAAGGGGCTTCCGACCGACGCCGGCGCCATCCTCGTCACCGACGTCGACGGCAACCTCGAGCCCGACCTCGATTTCCAGCTTTCCCAGATCGAAAAAGTCTTCCGGGAAAACGGCTGCTCGGATTTCGTCATCGCCAAGGACAAGGCCGAATCCGCCGACCTCTGGTTCGCGCGCCGCAACGCCAGATCAACGAGGACGTCACCGTCCCGCGCTCGGCGCTGCCGGAACTGCTCGAGAAGTTCTACGCCATCGCCGACAAATACAGCATCAACATTCCCTGCTTCGGCCACACCGGTGACGGCAACGTCCACACCAACGTCATGGTCGACGGCAGGGACCCCGAACAGGTTAAGATCGGCTACAAGGCGATCGAAGAGGTCTTCCAGGCAACCATCGACATGGGCGGGACCCTCAGCGGCGAGCACGGCATCGGCCTGGCCAAGGCCCCGTACATGGGCATGGCCTTTACGACCGAGGAGATGAACCTCTTCAAGGCGATCAAAAAAGCCTTCGACCCCAACAACATCCTCAACCCCAACAAGATGGGCCTCGACTGAGTATCCCGGCGTGTTTGTGCGCCGGTTATGCTACAATCACTGCATGCAACAGACACTGCAACGCTACTCCTGGAAACGGTTTAAACGCCACGTCCACTACTACTGGAACCAGCTGCTTGACCCCGAACTGACCTATTACGCCTCCAGCCTCAGTTTCTACACGATCTTCACCATCGTGCCCCTGCTGATGATCATGCTCTCCATCGCCGTCATGATGCCGAGCTTCCAGGAGAATTACGCCGACCTGAAAGCCTTTCTGCTCGAGAATCTCCTCCCGGTTCAATCGGAACAGGTGTCGCAGTACATCGACGAGTTCCTCAATAACGCCGTCAAGCTCAGTGTCGTGGGTTCGGTGATGATCATTGTCGCCTCCATGCTTTTTTTCGACAACTTCGAGTACATCGTCAACAAGATCTTCCACACCAAGCGGCGGACGATCTGGCAGTCCGTCACCACCTATTGGACGCTGCTGACCCTCACCCCGATGGCACTCGGCCTCTCCATCTACCTCTCGACCCGCGCGGCGGCGACGCTCAGCGAATACGGCATTACGGCCTGGATCAATCTTATGACGATCTTCCCCTATCTGATCGTCTGGATTCTCTTTTTCATCATCTATAAGATCTCGCCCAACACCAACGTCACCACGAAAGCCGCCTTCATTACCTCTTTTATCATCGCCGCGGTCTGGACCATCGCGAAAAACGGTTTCGTCTACTACGTTTTCTACAACAAGACCTATAGCACCGTTTACGGCTCCTTCTCCATCGTCCTTTTTACCTTCGTCTGGATCTATACGTCCTGGATCATTTTCGTCTACGGCCTCAAGCTATGCTACCTGATAGACCGCGCCTACAAATACAGCCGCGGCCAGGTAGGGAAGGAGCCGTTCTACCGTCTTGGACGGAAGTACAAGAATACTTAGAACGATCCAGGCCGCCAGCAGCGAATATCCCGCCTCAAGGTTGACCGGCACCGCCGGAAGCTGCAGCAGCGCCCGCATCGGCCCGTCAAGCAGACCGCCCTTCCCGAAAAGATGCAGCAGCAGCGCCAACGGATAAAAGAGGATAAAGAGCATCGTCCAGACGATCGAGAGCGGATGAAGCCGTGAGAAGGTGCCGAAGATCGCCAGTGACACCGGCAGCATCATCGCATAGACCCAAACGTGTATCCCGATAAATTTAAACAGCAGGCTCCGCGTCTCAAAGCGCCGTAGAAATACGAAAAGGTAGAAGACGCCCGCCGCGGAGAGCCAGAAGCCCATAGAAACCAGCAACCGCGGCCACAGGGCAACGAGCAGCAGCACCGCGATCAACAGCGACTGAAATGAGAGTACTTTGATTCCCCGATCGTAAAAGAGAAACCCGATCAGCATCATCGCGAAAGCGCGCAGAACCGACGGGGGCATCTGCAGGAACAGAACGTAGCCGCCGATGAGGGCCGCACTCAGGAGGAAAAGATCACGTTTGGCACTCCGCCACGGGAACCAGCGCGACTGCGCGAATCGGTAAGGGTAGCGCAGCAGCCAAAAGAGGATTCCGCCGAGAAGGCCGATATGAAAGCCGCTGATCGCCAGAAGGTGGCCGATCCCGAGCGCACCGATCTGTGCGCGTGTTTTCGATTCGATCGGGGTCGCCGTAAACAAGGCGGCAAAGAGTGCCCCGATCCGGCCGTCGTCATGCTGGGACGCGATCTTGTCCGCAACACGGTATTTCCATTCCCGTCGGGGCGCTACGGTCTCGATATAGCCGTGTCCGAAAAAGCCCTTCAGATAATCAAAAAAGTCCAGCCGGTCCGTCTTCAGCCAGACCGACACCTTGTACCCGCGCAGCTGCCGCAGGGACGTATTCGCTGTCATGTAAAAGGTCGCCCCCTCTTCTGTGCGCAGCTTGAGGACCTGATAGCGCCTCCCCTTCTTGCTTTTTTCATACTGTTTCACGATCGTCGCCCTGACGGTCGCATCGTCGAAGCGGCTCAGACGGCCGTAATCCATATACTCACTGCCCAGTGAAACAAGCAAGAGTGCCGCGACGGCCAATGAAAAAACAAGAAGTTCCCTGACAGTGGAAAAGAGCGGTACCGGTTCAATTTTCATATAAAATAACTATTTTGGTTTGTAGCTATTTTATCTCATATTATCGGAATTTCTCTGAAGCGTATGGAAGTGAGTTTCGGGCGGGAGGCAGCGCCTCAGATCGTCGGCATCGAGACGTTGCCGACGTCCATGTCCGCGCTTTGCGTGTCGACGTTCTCGTAGACGATCTCCGTCGCGTTGTACGTCGGGACGTCTACAAAGCGCGTCAGCCGCTTCTGGACCGTCGGGCCGTTACGCTGTTTTCCGATAATGATTTCGGCTTCTTCTTCCTCTTTTTCGACGTAGGTCGGCGTAAACTCCTTCCCTTCGGCCTTCGCAGCCTTTTCGCGTTCTTTCTCCTCTTTGTAGAGGTAGACGTCGTCGCGGTAGACGAACAGGATGATGTCGGCATCCTGCTCGATCGATCCCGATTCACGGATATCGCTGAGCATCGGGCGCTTATCGTTACGCGACTCCAGGCCGCGGTTGAGCTGCGAGAGGGCGACGATCGGCATTTCCAGTTCCCGCGCGAGCATCTTCAGCCCTCGCGACATTTCGCTGACTTCAAGGTGGCGATCACGCGTCCCGGTACCGCTCATGATCTGAAGGTAGTCAATGACCGCCATTTCGATGTCGGGGTGCTGGCTTTTGAGTTTGCGCAGCCGTGAGCGGAGCTGGTTGATGTTGACCGACCCCTGGTCGTCGACGAATAGTTTGCTCGTCTGCATCCGCTCAACCGCCCCGCCGAGCCGGTTCCACTCCTCGTCGTTCATATCCCCGACCCGCAGCTTCTGCAGCGGGACGGACGTCTTGATGGAGAGCAGACGAAGCATCAGCTGCTCGGCCGGCATCTCCAGCGAGAAGAAGGCGACGCCTTTGCCGTGCTTGAGCAGGTTCTGCACCATATTGAGCGCAAAGGAGGTCTTTCCCATCGCGGGGCGGGCGGCGATGATGACCAGGTCTCCTTTGCCGAAACCGGTCGTCATCTTATTCAGATCCGCAAAGCCCGTATCGACACCGACGAGCACGGAGTTGCCCCGCGCTTTCATCTCCTCGATGTAGCGCATCGTGTCGATCGTCACCGATTCGGCGTCCTTGAAATCGCTCGTCTGCGAATCCTGCGTGATCTCGTAGAGCTTTTTCTCGACCATGTCGACGACATCGCTGCTGGGCCACTCCTCTTCGAGCGTCACTTTTTTGATCTCGGTCGTCAAGGTCAGCATATGGCGCTTGAGCGCCTTGTCCTTGATCTCCTTGATGTAAGCCGCTGTATTGGAGATGGGGTTGGCCGAGAGGATCTCGAGCATGACGTTCTCGTCGAACTTCTTCTTCGTGTTCAGTTCTTTGCGGATGAACTCCTCGTCGATCGGTTCTTCCCGGCGCGCGAGCGATGCGATGGCGCCGTAGATATCCTGGTGTGCCGGCAGGTAGAAGTCCTCCGGTTTCAGTACGGCTTCGAGATCCTCGAACTGCGACGGTTCGAAGATGATCGAGCCGAGCACCGCCCGCTCGAAGGCGAGGTTATACAGCTTCTCTTCCATTATTCACTCTCCTCGGCCATCTTTTCGACTTCGTCCACGAATTTATCCACCAGTTCTTTCTCCTCAAGCCGTGCCACGACCTCCCCTTTGACCATGACCAGGCCGCTGCCCTTGCCGTAGGCGATGGCGACGTCCGCGTGCT
>JARROU010000104.1:0-8212 GCA_037383585.1 Campylobacterales bacterium
AGAAGAAGCTGCGCGAGGGCGAGGAGAACGCCTGGATGTCGAAAAAGCTCGTGACGCTGCGCGACGACATTTTCGACGCCGTGGATTGGGATGAATACGACATGCACGACCGCAACCCGTTCCTGCCGATTGTTTCCGAGCTGCATCGGTACGAGATGAACGGCATCATCCGTAAGCTCAAGGCCAAGAAACTGATCGACGAAACGCAGATCGAAAAAAGCGAGGCCGAGGAGTGTGCGCTGCCGGCGAATGCCGGTTTCAACGCCAGACTGATCACGGACGAGGCGGAGCTGAAGGCGCTCACCGAGGCGATCACGCCAAAGACGCTCGTCGCGTTCGATACCGAAACGACGGGGCTGGAGTATCAAGAAGACATCCTGGTCGGGTTCAGCTTCTGCCTCAATGAAAAAGAGGCGTTCTACGTCCCCGTGGCGCACAGCTACCTCGGCGTCCCGGAACAGGTCGGGAAGGCCGCGGCGGAAGCGGCTCTGGCGCGTATTTTCGCGGCCCGCGTCATCGGGCACAACCTCAAGTTCGACCTCCATTTCGTCAAGCATTACACCGACAAAGTTTCTCTCTCGCTTTTTGCCGACACGATGATCCTGGCGTGGCTGACCGATCCCGAAAGCCCGCTCTCATTGGACAAACTGGCCAAGGCGCATCTGAACCATACGATGATCAGCTTCAAAGATACGGTCAAGAAGGGGGAGGATTTCTCCGGGGTCGACCTTGCCGACGCCTGCGGCTATGCGGCGGAGGACGCCTGGGCGACGTATATGCTGTACGAAAAACTGACGGCGCTGCTGAAACTGCAAAGCGCGGAGTACTTGCTCGAAGAGGCGGATACGGTCGAATTCCCGTTCTCGCTGACGCTGACGGAGATGGAAGAGGCGGGGATCCTGGTCGACACCTCCGTGCTCGAGACCTTTTTGCATGAGGCGAAGGAGCGCACGGCGGCCCTGACGCAGACGATTTACGAGCTCAGCGGAAGCGAGTTCAACGTCAACTCCACGAAGCAGCTGGGCGAAGTGCTCTTCGAGAAGCTGGAGCTGCCGGTGATCAAGAAGACGAAAACGGGGTATTCGACCGACGAGAAGGTCCTGAACGCTCTCAAAGACGCGCACCCGGTGATCGAAAAAATTCTCGAATACCGTGAACTGCACAAACTGCTCTCCACCTACCTCGATCCGCTTTTGCAGCTGGCGCTGAAAAACAGCAATGGCCGAATCCACACCTCCTACGTGCAGACGGGCACGGCGACGGGACGGCTGAGCTCGAAGAACCCGAACCTGCAGAACATCCCGACGCGCACGCCGCTGGGGGCGCGCATCCGCGAAGCCTTCGTCGCCGGCAAGGGCAAAAAGCTGATCGGGATCGACTATTCGCAGATCGAGCTGCGGCTGCTGGCGCATTTCAGCCAGGACCCGACGCTCGTCGATGCGTTCAAACATGACAAGGACATCCACCTGAGTACCGCGACCGCACTCTTCGGGGAGGAAGAGGCACCGAAGAAGCGCGCCGTTGCGAAGACGGTCAACTTCGGTCTGCTCTACGGCATGGGGCAGAAGAAGCTTTCCGACACCCTGGGGATTTCGACGAAAGAGGCGCGCGAGATCATCACCCGCTACTTCGAGACTTTCCCGACGGTCAAATCCTATTTTGCCTCCATCGTCGAACGCTCGAAGGAGCAGGGCTACGTCGAGACCCTGCTGGGGCGCCGCCGCTACTTCGATTACGGCAAGGCGACGCCGATGATGAAGGCCGCCTTCGAACGCGAATCGGTCAATACCGTCTTCCAGGGAAGTGCCGCGGACCTGATCAAGATGGCGATGAACAAAATAGAGAATGTCATCAAGACGGAAGGGCTCGCGGCGACCATGCTACTGCAGATCCACGATGAACTGATTTTCGAATCAGATGCGGAGCAGGCCGAAGCGCTCGGGCGCCGCTTCCAGGAGATCATGGAAGAGATCCATCCCCTGCATATCCCGCTCAAAGCCTCGCTGAATATCGGGAGCCACTGGGGCGAACTGAAATAAGCGTCCCTTATCCGTTTCGGCACTTTTTGAAAGCGTTGATTAACCGAAAGTTATTACAATACCGCAGTTTGAGAGAGCGCAGGCTTTTTTGCGTGCAAGTAAAGGAATAAGATGAAATACTTCCTGTCTTTGATAGGTTCGATGAAAACGATGGCCGTGCTGATGCTGGTCTTCGCGGTTTCCGTCGGCTATGCGACGTTCGTTGAAAACGACTTCGGAACGCCGACGGCCAAGGCGATGATCTATAACGCCCGATGGTTTGAAGTTCTGCTGGGGCTGCTGGCGGTCAATCTCGTGTACAATATTGTGCACTTCAAGATGTGGAAGAAGGGCAAGGGGCTCGTGTTCTTGTTCCACTTCGCTTTTCTGGTCATCCTCTTCGGCGCCGCGGTCACCCGCTACGTCGGCTACGAGGGGATGATGCACATCCGCGAAGGTCAGACGGAGGACAAGATCACCAGCTCCTCGACGTACCTGAAGATCGTCTATGACGACGGCGAAAAGGTCGGCGAGTACAAGCAGAAACTGCTGCTCTCCAAGCTCGGCGGCAACCGCGTCGATACCGCATTCGATGTCGCGGGCAAGACGGTCTCTGTGAAGATGCTCGAATACATCCCCGATGCCGTCTACACGATCAAAGAGGCCGCGGACGGCAAACCGATCGCCAACATGATGATCACGGGCGGCGGCGCGCCGGACCAGGTGCAGCTCAGCCTGGGCGAGCAGTATGAGAACGAAAAGCTGATCATCGATTTCGACTCGAAAAAGCCGCTGCACGAGGGCAAACCCGTCGTACGCCTCTATATGGATGGCGATGCGCTTAAAATGGCACACGGATTCCCGCTGCAGTACCTGAAAATGGCCGACCAGAGCCGGGGAAGCATCCCGCCGTCCATGGAGGACGATGCGGCACAGCGCATGCTCTTTACGACCGACAACGGCGCGAACTTCGTGATCCGCAGTTTCATCGCCAAGGGCAAAAAGACCGTCGTCTCCCAGCCTTCGAAAAGCAATGCACCGATGATGCGCAATGCCGGACAGGACGCGATGCGTCTGCAGTTCAGCGACGGGAGCGAGACGAAAGAGGTCGTCGTGCTGGGCACACCGGGCGCCGTCGGGGTACCGCAGCCGGTGACACTTTCGGGCATTCCGATGTCGGTGAGCTACGGATCCGAACTGATCCGGCTTCCGTTCGCGCTCAAGCTGGAAGACTTTCAGCTCGACCGCTACCCGGGGTCGCAGTCGCCGATGTCCTATGCGAGCGAAGTGGTGCTGATCGACAAGGAGCAGAACCTCGAGCAGCCGTACCGCATTTTCATGAACCACGTGCTGGACCACCGAAACTACCGCTTTTTCCAGTCCTCGTACGACCGCGATGAGAAAGGGACCGTCCTCTCCGTCAACCACGACCCGGGGACCCTGCCGACGTACATCGGCTACCTGCTGCTGACCATTGGTATGTTCGGGGCGCTCTTCGTCAAAGGCGGCCGTTTCCGCCAGCTGGGCAGCATCGCCAAGCGCGCGGCGGATGAGAAAGAGAAGCTGGCCGCGGGGCTGGTCGCCGCCGTGATGCTGGCCTTCGCGCCGCAAAGTGCCAAAGCCGACACCAACCCGATGATCAAGCAGATCACCGCTTTCGACCGTGCGCACGCCGACAAGTTCGGAGCGCTGGTGACCCAGGACAGCGGCGGACGGATGAAGCCGGTCGATACGCTGAGTACCGAAGTGATGCACAAGATCAACCGCGGCGATACCATCCTGGGCCTCAATGCGAACCAGATCATGCTCTCGATGATGTTGATGCCCGAAGCATGGCGCGACATCAAGATGATCCGCACCTCGCACAAGGAGATTAACAAGATCATCGGCAACGGTGAAACGGAGAAAACGGCGGCGTTCAACCAGTTCTTCGAATACCCCGAGGAGATGGCGGGCTACAAGCTTACCACGTATGTCGACGAGGCGATCCGCAAGGCGCCGGGCAAACGCAACAAATTCGACACGGCGGTCCTCAAGGTCGACGAGCGCGTTAACGTCGCCTATATGGTCTATACGGGCGCGCTGCTGCGTATGTGGCCCGATGCGGCGGACGCCAACCACAAATGGGTCGCTACCATCGACGCCATCAACGGATTTGTACCGCAGGAGAGCCTGGTCGTGCGCTATCTCGCCGCGCAGTACTTTTCGTCGATCGACGACGCAGTCAAAAGCGGCGACTGGAGCAAGGCCGACACGGCACTGCAAAGCATTGTCGAGCACCAGAAAAAGGCGGGGGCGTCGGTCTACCCGGATGAAAACAAGATTAAGCTCGAGATCTGGTACAACCACGCCAACATCTTCGAGCGCCTCTGGCCGCTCTATTTCCTTGTCGGTTTCGTACTGCTGATCTTCGCGTTCGCGCACATCATCAACCCGCGCATCCGGCTGGGGATCTTCGCCAAGAGCGCGTACGGTCTGCTGGTGCTCTTCTTTATCGCGCATACGATCGGCCTGGCGATCCGCTGGTACATTTCGGGGCACGCGCCGTGGAGTAACGGGTACGAGTCGATGATTTACATCGGCTGGGCGTCGGTGCTTGCGGGCTTCATCTTCAGCCGCAACTCGCCGATCACCCTGGCGGCGACCTCGATCCTCGCGGGGCTGATCCTTTTCGTCGCGCACCTGAACTGGATGGATCCGCAGGTGACCAAGAAGATCTACACGCCGTACCTCTTCAGTGTCATCTCCCTGCTGGCGTTCACGTCGGTGCTGATGACCTATTTCGGCGTCAACTATTACCTGGCGGGAATGCACTCCTACGCCAAGGGCGACCCGGTCCCGGTCCCGGATTTCGTGCCGGTGACCTACGCGGTCGTCTTTATCGTCATCGCCCTCGCGGCGCGCCACCGCAAGCTCGCGCCGCTGTGCAAGGCGTGACGCCTTGCATCCAGACGGGGTGTCACGCCCGCGATAATCCATTTCGGATGCCGTCAGGCACCGCTTTTCCCCGTACTTCCAACTTCTTTTTAAAACTTCGAGGCCACTTTGGATCCAAAAGTAGGTGACAAGGCGTGTGCTATAATTTTTTCCAAACGATTTGTAATGTCAGGAAAATGAGATGGTAAGAATGACGGTGATGCTTGTGCTGCTGGCACTGTTTGCCCAGCAGGGCAGTGCGGAAGAACCATTCGATTTAAAGTACAACATGCTCAAACTCAATGCCGAAATGGGGGAGGCCAGGGAGCGGATGATCCGCAACGACCGTACGGGGGCGCTCGAGGTGCTCAAACGCCTTAAAACCGAAGTGCATGATCTGCTGAGCAACAAAAGCAAGATTGAGTCCCTGCTGCCTCCGGAAAAAAAGCACAAGTCCCATATCGCGGTGGAATCCGCCAAAACTATTGTCGACAACATCGAGGTGATCGAGGACGCGTACGGTGAAAACAGACGGCAGCTGTCCGCCCTCAAGAGGCAGATTAAAGCCCAAAGGGCCTATACGACGATAGAGATCGCCTGTTTCCACTGCCATAACCTGGTGCGCGACGAGCCGTAAGCATTCGCTCAAGGACGAACCGTTTTCCCGAAGGCTCCGGTTCGTTGCGTCTGCGGTGTTTTCGGAACGGACCGCCTCTGCTTTTTTGTCAGTACCGCTATCAACTTTCACTGAGAACCGGGGTCTCTTCCGCCGCTTTTGCTTCGTTCCACTTTTGTCGTAACCGATTAACAAAAACTTTATCGAGTCCATCCGTCGAGGAAACATAGAGGATAAAGTTACTGCCATCCTTTCGCACGATCTTTACAATGGTGTTTTCGACCATCCCGTCTGAATATTGGACATCGATTTTGCCGATGTTGCCGAAATGTTCTTTTTCAACATTCAACCGGCCATTGTCCTTCCAGTAGGAAAAAACATAATGATCGGTGAAACCGTTGCCGTCGTCGCGGATCATGAAAAGTGCATCGCTGTAAAAGTACAACGGCTTCTCTTCGGACGGGAAGATGCCCTTTCGGTGCATATACTGAATGTCATACGCCATCAGTTCGTCGCCTTTTACGACTTTCTCGCTCGGGATCAGGCGGGACTCGCCGGCGGTTACCAGCAGGAGGATCGGCAGGGACAGAAGGACAAGCACGGTGTGCCTTGGTCTCCAGCGCGAATGGTAGGCATAGGCGTCCGGGTGTTCCCTGTTAATAAAATTGATGTAATTGGCCAGGGGAATGAGAAGCAGCGCCGAGACGATCGTCGTCGCTGTCGTAAATCCGTCCTGGTTGCCGAGCAGGCCGGCCAGCAGGAATAAAACGGCAAACAGCACCGCAAGCGGTGTGATGAGCACCCTGTTTTCGCGGTAGCGTTTTGCAGAGTCTTCGGACAGGGCCAGATAAAGAGGGTAATACCAGAAAATATAAAACAACCCTCTCGCTACCGGCATGATGGCCGTGCCGTCTTCGCGTTTTTTATAGAAGTAGTTTTTGTAAAACCAGTAGCACGTATAGATACCAAAGCTCATGACGGAGAGGACGATCAGTTTGGTCAGCGAAACGGGATAATAACGCGCCTCCGGAAAGGACGGCTGTTTTCCGGCCTCCAGGCGCCAGCTGAGAATGATATATAAAAGGCCGCCGAGATACACAAGGACGATGCCTCCTATGATCTGCTCCGCAGTGATCCCGTCCGTCTCCGTGGCATTGGCGGTCTGTCCGCTGAAGGGCTTTACAATCCCGTATTCGAGCAGGTCCAGCGCCTTGCTCCTTTGCGCCAAATAGCGGTCGATTTCATCGGCGGGGATATGATCTGTTTTGGATCTGTATTCATAATGCAGTGTCAGCACATGGGCGGCTTGATCATATTCGGCATCGGATTTGACATAAAAGTATGGGTTGTCCACAACGGTTTTCTCGTCGGATACGGCGCGTTCCGGTTTACCTGGTCGGGTTTGGAGAGATCGAACGCAAAGGAGTTGACATAAAAATAGCCGGTATACTCCTGGTCCTCATCGTTTTTCGTCCAGAAGTTTTTGATGCGATATTTTTCTTTCTGGGTGACGACGCCGGTATTGGGGTCGTCGACACGTTCGAAGTTCGTTCGTGCTTCAATGCCGGGATAATAAGCGCTGTAAAAATCCAGATATTGCTGCTGCAGACTGGCGGCGCCTTTGGATGCCAGATCATACCGGGCCCGCTCGGCGGCATAGCCGTAATACCCGGTGCTGCTTTCAAAGAGCACCTCCTGCCCGACGCCTTTGGTCAGATCAAAGGAATCGTTGATAACGTTCCTGGAAAGGTGCGCGCTGTTGTGCATCGATTCAAGCGAACGGGCCATGCCGTCGACCACGAGGGCGTAACCGTAGTCGGGCTGATAGATATGTTCGAGTTTTCCGATCTGATAGGAACGGGTAGGATCAAGCCAGTAGATTTTTCCGTCCAGCACCGTTTTGACGATCACATGGTTGAAAGCGTCCATCATGGGCGGCAGCTCGGCAATATGCTGTTTAATCTCCGTGTTGACCAGAGCCGGGTATGCCCGGATGCCAAGTGCTTTCAGTAGGGAGATAAACAGCACCGCTTTGTCTTTGCAATCGCCGTAACGGCGTTGCAGGGTCTCCTGCGCGGACGAGGGCGCGTGCGAACCGGTTCCCATCTCGATGCCGAGATACCTTATGTTGCTCTGGACATAATTCAGCGCGGCCGAGACCTTCGCTTCGGGCGTGCCTGCACTCTGTTCGATCGTTTTTGCAATCGGCGCGACCGCTGTGCCGCCGTCCTTCACGTTGTCATAGAGCGCCGCGGCCCAGGCAACGATTTCCGACCAGGTATCGGCTTCATAAAAGTAGACGATGCCGTAGGGCTGGAACCATTTCGGAACCTCCGAATTGATCGGATGAGCGGGCGTGTCTGTCAGCGCAAGCGAATATTCTTGAAAACGGCCGTAGGCTTTCTTTTTTATGGCAACATCGGTATTGAGTTTTTTACTGTGTAGCGGATTGGGTTTCCCCCAGAGTACCCGGATGCCCTGGTAATGGACGGGGATGTTCCACTGTACATTGCGCTCATAATTGAAAACGCCTTTATAGATCGGGTTGGTGCCTGTCCGCGTGTAGCTGTATTCGATGATGTCGCCCACTCTGACGTCATCGACGATGATGTTGGCGGTAAGATGACCGTCGTACATCTGCTCTTCCAGGCCGGATTCGCGT
>JARROU010000105.1:0-4694 GCA_037383585.1 Campylobacterales bacterium
TGATCTCAAACGTTCCAAATCTTCAACTCGAAGACTCTCTGATCAGCCTCTTTCGATGCCTCTCTTCGTTTGTGGACGGGAATTATAGGGGATTCCTCTTTCAATGTCAAGGGGTTTTTGAAAGAAGTTGCAAATTCCTTTTATTTCTTTACTTTTTAGCATTTCAGCCTCTATTTTTGTTACGAATATAAACAGTTTTGGCACATTCGTGTCCTTCCCCCCTTCATTGACGGTAAAACGCTCCGAAGTTATTTACCATCTGTTTGAAATGTACCTTTATAGTACTGATGCAAAAACCCTATCTATAAATAAAGAGGAAACCATGGGACTCTATGACAGAGATTACGCACGCAGAGACGCCACAGGCTACACTGCTGCTCACCGTTCCGAAACCCAGATCGTCTCTTTTGTAAAAGAGACCTATAAATTGTTCGCGGGCTCGATGCTGGCCGGTGCCGTCGGCGCCTACGTCGGTATTCCGCTGGCCGCTTCCATCCAGGGGGCCTTCCTGCCGCTGGTCATTTTGGAATTCGCACTGATGTTCGCCCTTTTCTTTGTCAAGAACAAACCGGGCATCAACCTGGCCGTCATGTTCGCCTTTACCTTTATGACCGGCATCACGACCGCGCCGCTGCTGGCGGCAACCCTTAATATGCCCGGAGGTGCGGCCGTTGTCGGAAATGCCTTTGCCATGACATCGTTCATCTTCGGCGGTATGAGTTTTTTCGCCATCAAAACCACGAAAGATTTCACCGGATACGGCAAACCGCTGATGATCGCGCTGATCGTCATCGTGATCGGATCACTTCTCAATGCGTTCTTGCTGCACAACCCGATGCTGATGATCCTGATCTCCGCGGCCGTTGTCGTGCTCTTTACGATCATGATCGTCTATGACACGCAAAACATTATTCGCGGTGCTTACAGTACTCCGATCGAAGGCGCGATTGCACTCTATCTCGATTTCCTGAACCTGTTCATCGCACTGCTGCAGCTCTTCGGTATCTTCGGTGGCAGCGAAGACTGATGCCCTTTCACCCGATCTTTTTCGGGTGATCGATGCCAACCTCAACCGCCTCAAAGAGGGCATCCGCGTGATTGAGGATGTTGCCCGCTATCTCCAAAACGACAAAGCGACCGCTTCCTGACTCAAAACACTTCGCCATCAAAGCAGAATCGATGACCTGAAAAATCTTCTGGCTTCACGCGACAGTGAAAATGACGTCCTGCGTCCGACCGTAGAAAGCGAAATGAACCGGGAATCCCTCCAGAGCATCCTGGTGGCCAACTACAAACGCGCCCAGGAATCATCTCGGGTACTCGAAGAGATGTATAAGATCATCAATCCCGCTCTCTCAGAGAACTTCAAACAGATCCGCTACGAACTCTATACATTGGAAAAAGAGCATCTGCTCAGATAGGGGTGCCTTCTATAAAGAGCACTTCGAACTCCAGGTAATCCAGCGGATACGCTTCCATCAGCTGCTTCGTCTCTTTATAAGAAAGCACATTTCGGTTTCCGCTGACTCCGCTGCGCTTGATATAGCGGAACATGTCGCGCACGTTTTCGAAGGCGAGTGAATAGCGTACCGTCTCGCATTTTACATTAAAGTAGTGTTTCGCCAGCGATTCGATTTCCGAAGCGCTTCGCAGCAGCGGCGGAAGCCCCGCCGTCTCAAACAGCGTTCTGATCGTTCCGGACGTAAAGATCGCCAACGAAACAGGAGCATTCAGGGTCCTGATCAGTTCAAAGGTGTGCGAAAGATCCGGGGACCATTGCAAAGCGGAAGCCGAGACGATCCGGTCAAAGTGATACTGTTGCAATTGCCTGTACAGTTCCGGATCGTTGAAATCGCCGTAGTGACACTCAATCTGCTCTGCTTTGGGATGCAGCTCCAGCATCCGGGGAGCGAAGTCGACCGCGATCAGACGCTCAAAGGCCCAATCGATGCGTCGGGCGATTGCACCGCTTCCGCAGCCGATATCGAGCAACCGCTGCGGCATTGCTTCGATCCCGGAAACCAGCCGGTCGGCTACTTTGCGCTGGATAACGTTGTATTCCCCGTAGTGCTCGGCGTAGCGGGAGAATTCGTTCGAAACGTTCATCGGCGGTTGATCAACAGCGAAATGACGAAGATCAGCAGGACGCACATGACGATCGTCGCGCCGCTTGGCAGCGAAAACGCGTAGGAAAGCATCATGCCCGCAACCACGGAAAAGAGCGCAAACAGAACGGAGAGGCCGACCGTGGCCGAAAATCCGAGTCGGTACCGCAGCGCCGCAACGCTGGGGATCACCATCAGGGCGCCGATGAGCAGCGTCCCGACGATGCGGATGGAGAGCGCAATGATCACCGCGACAATGCTGACCATCATAAAATTGAGCACAGTCACGGGAATGCCGCCCGTCTTGGCGACCTCTTCGTCGAAAGCGATAAAGTAGAGTTCCTTGTAAAAATACCCCAGCAGCGCCAGCGCAGGAACACCGACGATGAAGATCGTCCAGACCTCTTCCGTAGTGACGGAGAGAATCGAACCGAACAGGTAGCTGAAAAGCGAACTGTTGAACGCGCCGGCCAGAGAAACGATGATCACGGCCAGCGCAAGGGAACCCGAAAGAAAAATCGCCAGCACGGCATCGGAATAGAGGTGAAAAAAGCTGCGCAGGTATTCGATCACCCAGGCGCTGATCAGCGCCGCGGCAACCGCCATCCATACGGGGCTGCTCTGCGTAAGGATGCCCACGGCGACCCCGACGAGCGCGGAATGCGCCAGTGTTTCGGTCAGCAGCGCATAGCGCCGCAGGACGACAAACGCCCCGCTGAAGGAGGCCAGCAGCGCAATCATGATCCCGGCCAAAAAGGCATTGACCATGAACTGGTAGTGAAAGATCTCCGTCATTTTATTCCTTCAATGCCTGTGGTGCCGGCTGAGCAGATGCGCATCGATGCCGTAGAGTTCACTCATCCCTTCGCAGCTGATCATCGCTTTGGGGTCATTGCAGGTGGAAACGCTCTGGTTGACCGTGAAGACCCGCGCGATGTCGTCCGCAATCACACCGATGTCATGGGTGACAAACAGGATCGTCATACGCGCGTCCCGGTTGAGCTGTCTCAGCAGGCGGTAAAAACGCTTCTGCGAGGGCTGGTCGACCCCGGTATTCGGTTCATCGAGGATCAGAACCTTCGGATCGGAAGCCAGCGCCCTGGCGATCATCACCCGCTGACGCTGCCCGCCGGAAAGCTCCCCCACAAGCTTATGCCTCAGATTCACTACTTCCATCTGTTCCATCGCATGTTCGATCCTCCGGCGGTCTTCTTCACGCCAGCGCTTGCTCCACCCCAGCTTTGATATCCGCCCCATGCTGACGATCTCTTCGACCGTCCCAGGGAACAGCCGGTCCGTCTGCACCGCCTGCTGGGGTACATAACCGATCTGTTCCCAGCGACGGAACTGCCGCTGCGGTTCCCCGAAAAGGCGGATCGTCCCCGACGTCGGTTTCTGCAGGCCCAGCAGCAGCCGGACCAGGGTCGTCTTGCCGCCGCCGTTCGGACCGATCACGGCACAGTATTCTCCCTGAAGCACCTTCAGCGAGGCCTCCTTGAGAATGGTCTGCCCGCCCGCACTGTAATTGAGGTGTTCAACCTCGAATACCGCCGGTTCGAATTTCATCGGCACTCCAAAGCATCATGCAGCTTCAGGAGATTGGCGTTCATCAGCCGGAAATAATCCGCACCGATCTCTTCGGCAGTGATGTTGGCCAGCGGCTGCAGCACATCCACCTTCACCCCGCTCTCCCGCGCCAAAGCGACCGCCAGTTTGTCACTGACGAATGATTCGTAAAAAAGCGTCTTGACCCCCTTTTCCTGCACGAGGTCGCTCAGTTGGGCCATTGTCTTGGCATCGGGCATCGTATCGGGCGAAAGTCCGGTCAGGGCCGCGACACGGAACCCGTAACGCGCGGCAAGGTAGCCGAAGGCATTGTGGCTGACGACAATCGTATCCAGCCGGCATTCCGAAAGCCGTTTCCGGTAAAGCCCGTCGAGGGTGTCGAGGCGCTTGACGTAGGCTTCAGCGCGGCCATGGATTGCACCGGCATCCAGCGCAGGAAATGCCTGTATGAACCGCGTTTCCATGACACGGACCAGGGCCTTCATGTTATCGATATCGAGCCAGTAGTGCGGATCATAGGCATGAGGTTCGTGATGATGCACTTCTGCGTGATCTTCGGCCCCGTCCTCCGCACCGGCATGTGCTTCTTCGTGATGGGCATGCCCGCCTTCGCGCAGCCGGACGTATCCGCTCATATCCACTGCATGATTCAGTTCGACAAAGTGCGAAGCCCACGGTTCCAGCCCTGCCCCGCTGTAGAGGAAAAGGCGGCTTTTTTCGACCCGGATCATGTCGCGCGGGGTCGGCTCGAACGTGTGGACATCCTGCCCGAACGGAATCAGCATCTGTACCTGTGCGTCGTGCTCCAGAAGGTGGCGCGCGACGTCATATAGTGCAAACGTCGTTACGACGACATCGGCCTCGGAGGAACGTATTTTCTTTCCGGGCATCGCAATGAACAGGACGGCTGTCAGTACCGTCAGCAGAACCAGGATGAGCAGGATCGCTTTTTTCAAAAATTTCTCCACAGCTTTGTTGCGCCTCAAAAAACCTGCAATGGTGTCGGAAGATTTCGAGAGATGC
>JARROU010000106.1:0-4675 GCA_037383585.1 Campylobacterales bacterium
GCTCCCGTCTCGAGCGTCGCCGGTTTTTTCGAACCGCTCGACGTGTCGCCTTTGAAGTTCGGCGGGGTTTCGGTGACGACCAGTTCCATCGTCGCCGGCGCTTCGACGGAGATCGCCTTGCCGTTGTGGAAGATGATTTCGACGTTCGTACCGTCTTTGAGCCACTTCATCGCGTCTTCGCACTGCTCGTACAGCAGACCGAGCTGCTCGTAGGATTCGTTGTCCATGAACTGCAGCATGTCGCCGTCGTCGTAGAGGTACTGCATCGTTTTGTGCTCCATGTTCGGCACTTCGAACTTGTCGCCGGCGTGGACCGTCTTCTCGATGACCTTCCCGTTGAGGAAGCTCTTGACTTTCATACGGACAAATGCCGCGCCCTTGCCCGGTTTGACGTGCTGAAACTCCACGACTTTGTATGGGACACCCGCGATTTCGAGGCGGACGTTTTTCTTGATGTCACCCATTCCGATTGTTGCCATCATACACCTTTAATAGAATTTCCGGGATTTTACACTATTTTGGCTAAATGGCACCCTTACTGGTACCAGTGGCGGCGGACCAGTTCCGCCCCTTCGTATTCGTCGACCAGCAGGCGGATGGGATCGTCATCCGATGCCGATACGAAAAGAGTGCGCCCGCCCTCTTCAATGCGGATCATACCGCCCTCCAGCTGTCGGTAATCACTGCGGGAGACGTGATCGTAGACGATGCTGAGCACATGGTCGAACTTCGGCAGCGTGTACGCCTCGATGCCGATTCCGTCGATAAAATGCTGATACAGCAGCCGTTTGGCCAGTACGAGGGTCGCAAAATAGGTCGCACTGCTTCGCAGGGCCGGGGTTTTCACCAGATTGCGCTGCAACGCACCCAGCGGATTGATTTCATCGACCTTTGAACACGCCATCCCGACCATGGCCGCGAAATGCGGTTCGTCGTACCCTTTGTAATACTGCAGCATCCCCTTGGTGCAGACCTGACGGTACTCCCCTTTTTTATACAGCGAGACCATGGCGTCCGTATCGACGGAATCGGCCTGTGCCGCCAGAAGAGGAAAAATGAGAAATAGACAATACGCTTCATGGGAAGATTATAGCAAAAGGAGTCCCCGTGCCCCTGCAGAGGGGTTGCTTAAACCGTTTTTTGATAAAATCGTCGCCAATGCAGATCACAGTCGACGAATACGCCCGCCGGTTCAAGATGTCAAAGGAGATGGTCCACGCCAAATTGCGCGCAGGCCGTCTGCAGCACAGCGTCGTCGACGGGACGACCTATATTACGGTAGAGCCGCCGCGACAGGAAGCGGCGGCCAAGGCGGCGGCCAAGGCGGCGGCCGACGCGCCGCAACAGCGCACGACGGCCGGGGCCATCATTATGATGTACCAGAAAGAGAACGCCCAGCTCAAACGCAAGATCTCCGAACTCGAAGCGAAGATCGACCGCCTCATTTCCGACAAGGAAGCGATGCTGCGCGAGGAGCGCGACCGCATCGAAACCATCTACGCTTCCCGGGATGAGCAGCTCAAGTCCTTCTTAGAGCTTGTCAACGCCAAAATCGCCCAGGAAGGGTTCAAGCTCGGAGCTTCGCACACCGCGGCGACGGAGCCGGCCGGGCCGCTCCCCGACACCCCGGCCGAACCCGGACGCACTGGCGCGGCTGAACGGGTTGAGCTTTTTTCGTATCTCGAGTCCAGGCACTACACCGCTTCGGAAAAGAAGAGCGTCAAAAAACGTTTTGCCAGAGCCTACGGCAACGATATCCGCGTGATCCAGCAAAACGGTGAATTTATCCTCGATTTTTCAAAATACGACTACTCGGACCTGCTTGCCCACTGAACCCCTTTTAATCTCCGCCCCTGTTTGAGAGTGCATTCCCGTGTCTATTTAATTGTACAGAACAGAGCACTATCGTCACTCAATTAATATACGGTTTTCCGTGTATCATATACAATATATTTCTATTTTATAGAAATATATTAGATGCTATACAAATTTTATTTCTCTATAAATTTATATTCCTGTATGTTATATCCGGTTTTTTGCTTCATTTAAGAATCATTCTTCTACAATGGAGTAATGGAACACTCCGATCTTTTCAATATTCTGCACAACGCGGTGGAAGCGCAGGGCAACGGCAAGAAGATCACTCAAAAAGAGATGGCTCGTCTGCTCGGCGTTTCCATGCGAACCTACCAGGACTGGAGGCTTGGGAAAGCCAAGCCCCAAGCCGCACGTGCCGTGATGCAGATGCTGGGAAAGCTCGAAGATGACGACATCGTCAGGGTCGTTCGAAAAATCAACCGTTTGGAGGAAGTATCATGACCACACTCAGCCCAAAAGAGCGCGAAGACCTTCAGACGGTTTTCTCCTCGATCTCGGACGTCGAACCGGCACGCCACCCCAGATTTGAAAGATTAAAATTTTTTATCTTTTCCCATACAGTTTCACGCTTCTTTTCCTTATCAAAAAAACGTGTTTCGTACCAAGAATAGGCACTTTCAGGGCATAAATAGGGCATTTTTCCTTCAAATTCCCCTACTTGAAGAAAAATTTAAGCGAATAGACTATAAAGTAAGCGTCAGAACAGCTTTGCGAGCGCCAATGCCCTAAATTGCGTGCTTCACGAGGTGTTATAATTCAATTACTTGGAGCGTTTTATGAACAAGGCACAATTTGTCGAACTGGTTCAAAAGCACGGTGACTACAAAACAAAAGCGGATGCAGAAGCTGCAATCAAAGCATTCACAGATGCAGTAACAGAAGCACTGGTCAGCAAAGAAGATGTTACACTCGTAGGCTTCGGAAGTTTCACGTCTGCTCTGCAGAAAGGTAAAAGCGGTACCGTTCCGGGCACAGACAAAACTTACACAACTAAGGACAAAATGGTTCCGAAGTTCAAAGCCGGAAAAGGTCTCAAAGACCGCGTCGAAGCCGGAAAATAACTCCTCCCCGTTCGGCTGCCCTCTGCGGCCGATTTTCCTCCCACTTTATTAACTTCTTTTTTTAATACAGCGATACGGTATTTGAGTCAGCATTCTTCTGGCACACTCGCACTAAGACATTCAACAGGGCCTATCAATGGACAAAGTGACAAAAACGGATCAGCAATGGCGCGAGCAGCTCTCCCCGGAAGCGTACCACGTCTGCAGGGAGCACGGAACCGAAGCCCCTTTCAGCGGAAAGTTCTATCACCACAAGGAAGACGGCGTCTATCGCTGTGTCTGCTGCGACGCTCCGCTGTTTACTTCGGATACGAAATTTGATTCGGGAACCGGCTGGCCGAGTTTTTTCGAGCCCTACAGCGATGAGGCGCTCAAAGAAATAAAAGATACCAGTTTCGGGATGGAGCGTATCGAGGTTCGGTGCGCAAAATGCGATGCGCACCTGGGGCATGTCTTTCCCGACGGCCCGGAGCCGACGGGACAGCGCTACTGCATCAATTCGGTCTGTCTGACCTTTGAGGAAGAAGCGTAATCAGAAGTTGATTTCGACGCCGACCATGTAATTGTTCATCGATTCGGATGTATTGACATATTCGGCGTAAATATCGATTTGCTCATTCAGATTAAAGAGGCCTGCGACACCGGTCGAAAGTGCCACATCGCGCGAATTGAGGTCGTCGCTGAGATTCGGAAGGATCACACCGAACTTGGGACGGACGGAAACCGGCGAATTCGGAATCGCAATCGTATAGGTCGTATAAAGACCGAGCGTAAGCACGTCGATATTATTATCATTGACTTCCGGTGCGATCAACGAGGTGCTCAGCTCCGCCTCTAGGCCGAAGTTTTTCAGAAGCTGATCGAGTTCAACACCGCCCTTGAGCGCAAGCCCCATGCCGTTATCAACATGTTTCGGCATCGCTTCAAGCCCAAGGCCCACTCCGACATAAATACCGTTGCTGCCCTGCTGCTGGGCGAACAGTGAAGATGACAGCAGAAGCGCTGTCGCGACTGATGCAATTTTTTTCATCAATATCATCCTTTCCAATGTAATCGGCGCCATTATAGCACCTTGAGATATAATGGCGGAAAAAAAGGAGACCCGATGAGAAAACTTTTCGGCTTTATCACCCTGTTTCTGGCAACCGCCGTCCTCTTTGGCGCGGAAAACAGGCATCCGCACGTCCTGCTGCAGACCAACCAGGGCGCGATCGAACTCGAGATCCGAGAAGACCTGGCACCGCTGGCGGCGGAGAACTTCCTTACGCATGTCAAAAACGGCTATTACGACGGCATTGTCTTCCACCGCATCATCAAAGGCTTCATGATCCAGGGCGGCGATCCGACCGGAACCGGGCGCGGGGGCGAGTCCATCTGGGGCAAGCCGTTCAAAAACGAGTACGCCCCCAACACCGTCTTCGACAAACCGGGCATTCTGGCGATGGCCAATGCCGGCCCGAACACCAACGGCAGCCAGTTTTTCATCACGACCGCCGCAGCGCCCTGGCTCAACGGCGGTTATACGATTTTCGGCTACGTCACTAAAGGGATGGATACGGTTTACAAACTGGAGAATGTCCCGACGTCGGGACGCAGAGGCGGCGACCGGCCGCTTCAAAAGCAGACCATCGTCAAGGCGACCGTCACCCAGTGACGCGGCCTAGGAGTCTGTCGGATTAGTCTGATTGAAGCGAAGGATTCAAATTTTGAGTCATGTTTTCAGCTGTTTTGAGGCG
>JARROU010000107.1:0-6069 GCA_037383585.1 Campylobacterales bacterium
CTGGCCGACGCAAGTGCGGCTTCGGCCCGGTCGACGGCGCTTTGGTACTTGGTGGTGTCGATCTGCGCGAGCAGCTGCCCCTTTTTGACGGCGTCGTTATAATCGACGAGCACCTTTTCGACCGTGCCCGAGACCTCAGTGCCGACCTGGACCTTTTCGAGCGGTTCGAGGTAGCCCGACGCGGTGACGGTGATGTTCAGATCCCCGCGCTCGACCGGCTGCGTCTCGAAACGGTAGGCGTCCTCTTCCTGGCCCGGCTGCCAGACATAGTAGACGCCCCCCGCCGCCAGCAGGACGACGGCGATTACGCCGACCGCCCATTTCCAGCGGCTGCTTTTGTAAGACGTCACTGTTTCCATCGCTTCCATGCTATTCCATCCCCATGCGTATGTCTTCCCTAATTATAGAGCAATCTTCGGCCGCGAAAAGCAACGCACGCCAAACGAAAAGCGGCCGCGGCCGGCGCTCAGGAACCGAACAGGTCCTCCAGTGCCGCTTCGACGGTCTTGAACCCGAATTCGAACCCGGCCTCGGGGAGCCGTTTCGGGGTGACGTACTGCCCGCTCGCGAGTGCCTCCGCCGCCTCGGAGCCGAAGCGCAGTGTGATCAGGAACTTCGGGATGGCGAACGGGGTCGGACGGTGCAGTACCCTGCCCAGCGCCTTCGTCAGACCGGCGTTCGTCGTCGGGTTGGGCGCCATCAGGTTATAGACCCCTTCCATCCCGGGATGCGCGATGGCAAAGAGGTATCCCCGTACCAGGTCGTCGATGTGCACCCAGCTAAACGCCTGCTTCCCGTCGCCGATCGTGCCGCCGAGCCCGAGCCTGAAGGGCGGCAGCATCTCTGCCAGGATCCCGCCGCCGCGGCCGAGCACGATGCCGTAGCGGAAGACGATCGTCCGGATTCCCAGCGGCTTCGCCTGCATCGCCGCGGCCTCCCAGTCGCGCGCCAGCCGTCCCAGGAAATCATCCGCGTAGACGGCGTGCTCTTCGTCATGTTTTCCCGTCGATGCGTAGATCCCGACGGCCGACGTGCAGACAAAGAGTTTGGGTTTCTCCGCCATCTTTTCCATGCCGCGCACGAGCTTCTCCGCCGTCCTGACGCGGCTGTCGTAGAGCTCTTTTTTGTACGCTTCCGTCCAGCGCCGGTTGATGCTCGCCCCCGCCAGGTGGACGACGATGTCTGCGCCGTCGAGCTTTTTTACAAACGCGTCGTCGTCCAGCGCGAAATCCGCCGTGTGCAGCGCAATGACTTCCCACCCTTCCGATTCGAACGCCCGTACCAGGTGGCGGCCGATAAAACCGCCCGCCCCGCTCACTGCTATTTTCATGTCGTCTCCTACAACATTGGATTAGGGGATTGCGATAGATCCGTCCGATGGCTTCTGTTACCTACATCATAACACTTAATGCGATTCGGGATATAAAAGAGAGAAAGTAAAAAAAGCGCTAAAGTGAGGGGACGCCGGGACCGGGAGGCCTACGCCTCCTTGATCCTGCGTTCGTAGAAGCGGCGCAGGAAGCGGTCGACGGGGTAGAGCAGGCGGTAGATGATCGGGACGACGACGAGGGTCAGGATCATCGAGCTGATGAGCCCGCCGATGACGGCGATGGCCATCGGCGCTTTCGTCTCGCTTCCGAAGCCTTCTCCGACGGCGAGCGGCAGCATCGCGAAGACCATCGCGAAGGTCGTCATGAGGATCGGGCGCAGACGCTTTTCGCCCGCTTCGAGCAGGGCGTCTTCGACCCCCTTGCCGCGCTCGACCGCGAAGTTCGCAAAGTCGACGAGCAGCACGGCGTTTTTGCCGACCATCCCCATCAGCAGGAAAAAGCCGATCATGACGAAGAGGCTGAAGTGCTGCCCGCTCAAAAAGAGCGCGATCAGCACGCCGGTGATCGAGAGCGGCAGCGCCATCATGATGATGACGGGCTGGATCAGCGACTCGTAGAGGATCGCGAGGATGATGTAGATCATGACGAGCGTGAGCGCGATGGCCGCCACGAAGGCCTTGCCGGTCTTGGCCATCTCCTCGGCGAAGCCCGTGAAGCGGTAGCTCACCCCTTCGGGCATCAGGTCGTCGATCTTGGCCATCGTGTAGCCGACGGCCCCGCCGAGGTCCAGGCCGAACAGGTCGGCGAAGACCGTCACCTGGCGGGAGCGGTCGAAGTGGTTGACGGCCGCCATGGCACTGCTGCGCTCGAAGGTCACGAGGCCGTCGAGGGAGACGAGCTCGCCCGAAGGGGTGCGCAGCTGCATCTTCTTGATCTCCTCGACGTCCCGGCGGTGCGCGTCGTCGAAGCGCAGCGTGATGTCGTAGAGCTTGCCCTTCTCCTCGTACTGCGAGATCGGCAGGTCGCTCGAAAAGGCCGTCGCGAGGGCATTGGCGATGTCCTCGGCCCGGATGCCGAGGCGGTTGGCGTTCTCGCGCAGGATGGAGATCTCGAGCTCCGGTTTGCCCTCGTCGAGGTTCGTGTCGATGTCGACGAAGCCCTGTTTTTTCGCCAGGTAGGCCGTCAGCGCGTCGGTGGCCCTGGTCAGCTGCTCGAAGGTGTCGCCTTTGAGGACGATCTGGTACGGCACCGTCACGCCCGCGCCCTTGATGTTCGGGATCGCCGCGGCGGTGATGAAGAGGTCGGGGTCGAAGCCTTTGAGCTTGCCGCGCAGGTTCTGGATGATCTCTTCCTGGTTCAGTGTGCGCTTCGTCTTGTCCGTCAGTTTGACGTAGATGAGCGCCTTGTTGATCTCCTGTGCACTGGTGTAGCCGATGCCCAGCGTCGTGTACTCGACCTGTTCATCTTCTTTGACGAGCGCCTCGACTTTTCGCGATTTGACGAGCATCTCCTCCAGGGAGATTCCCGGGTTCGCCTCGACTTTCACCTCGAATTCCGCCTTGTCCTCCTTGGGCACGAAGTCCATCCCGATCTTCGGGAAGAGCGACAGCGAGCCGACGAAGATGACGAGCACGGCGATCATGTTGAGTACCTTGAAGCGCAGGGCGAAGCGCAGCGTCGCCGCGTAGGCGCGGTCAAGTCCGACGAAGAGGAACTCCGTCTTGTCGTAGAAGCGGCTCTCCCCCTTATGCAGGACACGCGCGCTCAGCGACGGGATGAAGGTCATCGCGATCGTATAGGAGATGATGACGGCGAAGGCGACCGTCATCGCGAAGGAGTTGAAGAACTTCCCGACGATGCCGCTCATCATGGAGACGGGGATGAAGACGGCCAGCAGCATCGCGGAGATCGCGAGGACGGCGAAGGCCATCTCCTTCGTCCCCTCGACGGCGGCGTCGAACTTGCCCATGCCCGCTTCCATCTTCTTGTAGATGTTCTCGATGACGACGATGGCGTCGTCGATCAGGATCCCGATCGCCAGCGTCAGCCCGATCAGCGTCAGTTTGTTCAGGTCGAAGCCCATGAAATCCATCAGCGCGAAGGTGCCGATAATCGACGTCGGGATCGCCAGTGAGGCCACGAGGGTGATCGTGACGTTGCGCAGGAAGACGAAGATGATCAGCGCCGCGAGCAGCGCGCCGTAGATCAGGTCGAACTCCACGTCTTCGAGCGAGTGGATGATAAAGGGCGACGTGTCGCCCTGGAGCTGCACGTCGATCTTGCCGCCGGCGAGCTGCTGCAGCTCCGGCAGGGCGTTTTTCACCTTTGCGATGACGTCGAGGGTGTTCGTGCCGGAGATCTTCTGCACCTCCAGCTTGACGCCCGGCGTCCCGTCGTAAGACGCGTAGCTCTTGGCGTCGCTGAGGGTGTCCTCGACGTGCGCGAGATCGCCGAGGCGCAGCTCGTCTTTGATCTTGATGGCGCGCAGCTCGTCGAGGCTCAGCGCATCGGCCCGGGTCTTGAGGATCAGCTCGTCGGCTTTTCGCACCAGTTTCCCGCCGCCGATCTTGACGTTCTCTTTGGAGACAATGTCGTTGAGTTCTCCGACCGTCATGCCGTACTTGTTCAGGGCGTAGAGGTCCGGGGAGATACGGATCTCGCGGTCGCGGTAGCCGATGATATTGATCGCGCCGACGCCGGAAAGGCGCTGGATGGCCGGCTTGGCCTTCTCGTCGGCGAAGAGCATCAGCTCCGTCGGCGTCGCGTTTTTCGCGGCCAGGAAGACGTTGATGACCGGGGCGGCGCCGATGTCGAGCTTGCTCACAAGCGGTTTCTCCGCCCGGACCGGCAGTTTGACGGCGGAGACCTTGTCGCGGACGTCGTTGGCCGCCTCGTCGATGTTGCGCTCGAGCAGGAACTTGACCGTGACGACGCTCACGCCCTCGCTGCTCGTCGAAATGATGTTGTCGATCCCGCCGATGCCCGAGACCGCTTCTTCGATCTTGTCGGTGATCTGCGATTCGACGCTGGTCGGTTCAGCCCCCGGGTAGACCGTTTTGACGGTGACGATGGGAAAATCGACGTTGGGGAAAAGCGCCGCGGGCATGTGCTTGAAGCTCATGAGCCCGAAGACGACCAGCGTCAGGACGTACATCAGCGTCGTAATGGGACGGTTGATCGCGAATTTATACATTATTCGACCTCGATCTCACCCTCGCCGAAGAGCCCCGGGACGATTCCCCTGGCCGGCACTTCGACGACGATCTTGCGGTTGGCGCTGTTGGCGGTCGGGTAGACTTTGCTGACGCGCCCTTCCCGCTGACGACGTCGCCCAACTCGACCGGTTTGTCGTAGATCACCCCGTCGAACGGCGCGGTGAGGACCGTCTTGTCCAGCAGGGCCTGCTTGTAGCGCACGTTCGCCTCCGCTTCGCGGACGCGGCTCTGCGCGCTCTCGTACGCCGAGGCGTAGCGGTCGTACTCACCCGCGTCGATGACATTTTTCACCTTCTCGTAGCGCTCGAAGTTGCGCCGGGCGAATTTGGCATCGGTCCGTGCCAGCTCCAGCTGTGCCCGCGCCAGATCCAGGGCCGCCTTCAGGTCGCGATTGTCCAGCCACAGCAGCACGTCGCCTTTTTTTACTTTCGACCCCACGTCGACGTTGATGCCTTTGATCGTCCCCGAGGTCGTGAGCGAAAGCTCCGCCGTTTTTTCCGGCTCGACGTCGAACGTCGCGTAGATGCTTTCGGCGTGCAGCCCTGAAAAAGCCAGGGCGATCATCAGGATAAATTTCTTCATTTGACATACTCCTTCGGGTCTTCGCCCAGGTTGTAGATGTAGGCGGCATAGGCCGTGTTGAGCGCGCTTTGCGCCCGGTTAAACTGCGCGCGTGCTTCGGTCGCCCTGCTCAGGGCGTCGAGGTAGCGGATGTAGTCGACGATCCGCGCCTCATACTTCTTTTTGACGACGGCAAACGTACGGTCCGACGCGCTTTTAGACTTTTGCGCCGCATCGAGCAGGGTTTTGGCCCGCCCGATGGCCTTGCGTGCCAGTGCACGGTCCGCCTCCGCCGTCTTCTCGGCATAACGCAGCTCCAGTTCCTGTGCCTGCCGCTGCAGCGAGAGCGCCTGTTTCGCTTCGCGCGCCGCCCCGAAGTCGATCAGGTTGATGCCCAGCTGCAGGGTCAACCGGTTCTGCTTCTCGGCGAAATCGACCGGGAAAGATGGGTTGAAATTCTCGTAGTCGTACCAGGTATAGGTGTCGTTGAGCGTCAGTGTCGGGTAGTAGACGCTGTCCGCCTGTTCGGCCGCGTACCCGAGGGCGCGGGCCCGTAAGGCCGCCGCTTCGAGGCGATCGAGCCGTTTGGCTTCGGTTTGCTCCGGCATCGCAATCCGCTGCGGTGCCTGCTCGCCCTCGAGCGCCGCGCCGCTGAGCAGCTCGAGCCGGCTGCGCAGCCGGTCGCTCTCATACTGCCGCTCCGCGATCCTGTAATCCGCATCGGCCACAGCGGCATTGAGGCGTTCGACGTCCTCTTCCGTCGCGATTCCCGCTTCCTTGAAAAGGCGGAAACGCGCCAGCTGCTCGTTCAGCTGCTCCCGGTTCTTACGAAGCGCATCGATGTCCGACGTCACGTTCTGCAGCGAGAAATAGAGCTGGGTCACCTGCAGCGAAACCGCTTTCTTGTACCCTTCGAGATCGAACCGGCCCGCTTTGGAAGCCATCGTTTTCTCGTCGATCAG
>JARROU010000108.1:0-5602 GCA_037383585.1 Campylobacterales bacterium
GAAAACGACCTTGGGCATGTCGGGATGCCGGATGATGTTGTGCGGCTGGCCGATCAGTTCGCTCTCTTTGTAGCCGGAGATTTCGACAAAATAGTCATTCCCGTACTCAATGATCCCTTTCGGGTCGGTTTTACTGACAATGTATTTTTTTGGATCGAGTTTGATCTCTTCATCAACCGGTTGCGGCATACATAAATCCTTTGCTTTTGTTATATCTCTTAAAGTATACTATCATTAGAGAAATTAATTGAGACTTCAGGGTGCCGGATGCACGCTTCCGTAACGGTTGAAAGAGACAGCGAATGGAGTGGTATGCACTTGAAACAGGGAGATGAAGGAATGTCGAAAGAAGAGATGCTGGCCAAAGTGACGGCAGCTAAAAAAACGCATTCGGCGAATATGCAAAAAGCGCTGCTGTTATCCAAGGGAATACCGCTCGAAGGCGAACAGGTTCCCGTCAGTTACAAAGAGTGCGCGTTCGGAAAATGGCTCTACGGCGACGAGGAGACGATCCGCTCCGCGCTGGGCAATGCGGAATTCGACGAAATCGAGCGGCTGCACCAGGCCTGGCACGAAGAGTATATGAAGATCTTCGATCTCTATTACGGCAATACGAAACAGGGATTCCTGGGAAAACTGATCGGCATGAAGCCAAAGCTGTCCGAAATGGACAAAGAACGCGCCAATGCATACAGCGTTGACCTGAAGGACGTAACCTGGACGCTGGTTAAAAAGCTCGAAGGCGTCGAAAAGCGCATCAACAAGCTGCCTTCGGATTGCTGCTAGACGGACAGCCGTCTAAAAATTTATTCCGCTTTTTCCCAGAACGTGCCCTGCGGGGTATCCATCAGCTGGACGCCGAGCGCCGCGATCTCGTCGCGGAGTGCGTCGGAACGGGCAAAGTCTTTTTCCTTTTTCGCATCGTTGCGCGCAGTGATCAGCGCCTCGATCTTCTCTTTCGTTGTTTCATCGATGCCGTGTTGGAAGTATTCATAGGGATTCATCGTGCCGAACCCCAGCAGCGTTTCGACGTAGGCGAGGTCGGCCAGGATGCGCCGCTTGAGGCCTTTGTCCTTGGGGTTGGCATCGAGTCCTTCGTTTGCTTCCGCGACCCTTTCATCGAGCAGCGCCAGCGCCTTGGAGATGTTGAGGTCGTCTCCGAGGGCTTCGAGCAGGGCGCTTTGAAACGGCGTCTTCTCTTCGGTGACTTTCATCCCGAAGAGGCGTTTTTTTAGGCGATAGAGCCGGTCGAGCCGCTTTTTGGAGGCGAGAAGATCTTCTTCGTTGAAGTTGAAGTCGCTTCGGTAGTGGGTTCCGAGCAGGAAAAAGCGCAGCACTTCGCCCGGGTAGGCCTTCAGCGCGTCCTTGATGAAGAAGCTGTTTCCGAGGCTTTTGCTCATCTTTTCGCCGGCGATGGTGACGAAGCCGTTGTGCATCCAGTAGCGCGCCAGCTCGTGCCCCGTCGCACAGCGGGTCTGGGCCGCTTCGTTCTCGTGGTGCGGGAAGAGCAGGTCGGCCCCGCCGCCGTGGATGTCGATGGCGTACTCTTTGTGGGTGCTGAGGTGCTTTTCGATCATCGCCGAACACTCGGTATGCCACCCCGGCCGTCCCTTTCCGAACGGCGACTCGAACGCGACGGAGTCGTCATGGACGGCTTTCCAGAGCGCGAAGTCCGCCGGATGGCGTTTGTGCTCCGAACTTTCGACGCGCTGCTGTGTGTCGGCCTCATCCTGGTGGCGGTGCGACAGCCCCAGGTAGCCGCCGTCGCTCTGGGTGTCGAAATAGACGTCGCCCTCCGCGGTCTGGTAGGCATGGCCTTTGTCAAGCAGTTTGGCGATCAGGTCGAACATCGCCTCGAGGGATTCGGTCGCCTTGGGCTCCAGGGTGGGGCGCTGTACGCCCAAGGCGGCCATGTCGCGGTGATAGGCCTCGGTGTAGGTGTCGGTGAGCTCCGCGATGGCGATGCCCGCCTCTTTGGACTTGTTGATGATCTTGTCGTCGATGTCGGTGATGTTGCGCGCATAGGTCACTTCGTACCCCTCGGCTTCGAGCACGCGGCGCAGCAGGTCGAAGACCAGGGCGCTCTTGGCATGCCCCAGGTGCGCGTCGTCGTAGACGGTCGGCCCGCAGACGTAGAGCGAGACCTTGCCCGGGATCAGCGGTTCGAACGCGCGTTTGGTCTTGGCGACACTGTCATAAATATGCATGCAGAAGCTCCTTGAAGGCGATGACGGCGAAGGTGAAAAGCACGGAGGCGAGCATCCACTGGAACCCGTTTTTTGGGCGAATTATATCAGATACGTGCGCTTTGCCCACAGCGCGCAGCGTCGCAATGAAGGCGACCGCGCCGCTGAGCGACGTCGAGAGGGCGAGCCCGGCGCCGCCGAGGGGGACGATCAGCGCCAGGGAGAAGACGATGTTCGTCCCCAGGCTCCAGGTCGCGATCCTGGCCGCCTCGTTCTGGCGCCGCTGCGCGTAGAGCCAGAGCGAAAAGAGCTTGTTCAGCCCGAAGGGGATCAGGCCGATGAGGTACATCTGCAGGATCAGGGCCGTACTGGAAGTGTCGTCCGATCCGAACGCCCCGCGTTCGAACAGCAGCTGCGTGATCTCCGGGGCGAGCACGACACCGCCGATGGCGGAGAAGCCCAGCAGGTAGAGCAGGAACCAGAAAGCGCGCTCCAGCATGGCGCGCGCCTTTTCCTCGTCGTCGTGTTTGAGGTGGCGCGAGATTTTCGGGAAGAGGGCGACGGAGGTGGCGATGGCGAACAGCGCGAGGGGCAGCTGGAAGACGCGGTTGGCGTAGTAGAGGTAGCTGATGACCCCCGCTGTGAGGAAACTGGCCAGCCAGGTATCGAGAAAGGCGGCGAACTGCGCCGTGGAATTGCCCCAGACCGCGGGGAAGAAATCCCGGGTGAAACGGCGCGTCTCTTTTTTGATCCGACGCGATTTGTGTTTGTAGTAGCGCACGCCGCCGATGAGCAGCCGGTGCAGTTGCAGCCCCCGGATCGCCGCGAGGTGGACGAACAGCTGCGCAAACCCGCCGAGCACGACCCCGTAGCTGAGGTACAGCACGACGGTCTCGGAGGCTTTGCCCCTGGCGAGCAGCAGCGCAACGATCAACGCGATGTTGAGCAGCCCCGTCGCGAAGGCCGTCGTCGCGAAATGGTTTTTGTACTGCAAAAAAGCGCCGAGGAACGTGACGGCGAAGATGAGCGGCAGGTAGAAGAAGTTGATGGCGACGTAGGGGGCGGCCATTTTGACGGTCTGTGCGTCAAATCCCAGCGCGATCGCTTTCGCCGCCAGTTCGGGAAAGAGGTTGACCGCCAGCGTCATCAGCATAATGACGGCAAGAAACACCAGAAAGATGTGGACCGAAAAGACGGCTTTGTGTCTGGAACGGGTAAACGCGGGCAGGAACGACTGCGTAAAGGCCCCTTCGGCGAAGATGCGCCGGAACAGGTTGGGCAGCTTGAACGCGATGAAAAAGATGTCGCTGTAGACGTTCGCTCCGAGCACCGACGCGGTCAGCAGATCGCGCCCGAACCCGAGGATGCGCGAAAAGAGGATGCCGAAGCTGTTGGTAAAGATCGCTTTAAACACCGCGGACCCGGTATCGGAGGTTCATTGCGGTGTCTAACGTATTGTGACCGTTATGCATCGGCAGCGCCCTTTTTACCGTGATTCTAGCACAGTGTAGCTCAAACTTCTACTAGTGTTGCTTCAATTAACACTGAAGTAACACTTGTTTTATATTATTAATTTTCCAATTTAAATCAGGGGGAATAATTGAAGCATCTATTTAGAAAATCCTTGTTGGTGTTGGGACTGCTCTCGGGCATAGCGCAGGCCGAAGACACCTTCTTTACGTCCTATCATTTCATGGGGGCAGGCAACTGTGCGCGCTGCCACAACGGACTTGCGGACAACATGGGCAATGACGTCTCCATTGAGACGGCCTGGTCGTCGACCATGATGGCCAACTCCTCGAAAGACCCGCTGTGGCGGGCGAAGGTACGCTCCGAAATCGACCGCAACCCGCATCTTGAAGAGGTCATCAGCGACAAGTGTACGAAGTGCCACGCGCCGATGGCAAACAAAGAGGCGCATTTTTCGGGAGATGTCGTCGAGGTATTCGATGACGGTTTCCTGGATGCGTCCAACAGCCACCATGATGAAGCGCTGAACGGTGTCAGCTGTACGCTCTGCCATCAGATCAAGGACAACGGCACGCTGGGGACGCTTTCGGGAATGTCGGGCAATTACGAGGTCGACGAAAGCCGGACGATCTACGGCCCATACAGCGACGTGTTTCCCGGGCCGATGCGCAACAACATCGATTATGACATCCATTACAGCGACCACATCAAAGACTCGAAGCTGTGCGCGACCTGCCATAACCTCAAGACCCCCTATGTCGACGAGAACGGCAACGTGCTGAGCACGACGCCCGAGAGCGAGTTCCCCGAACAGATGCCCTACAGTGAATGGGAGCACAGTGACTACGCAGATACCCAGAGCTGCCAGGACTGCCATATGCAGCGCACCGACGGTGTGGTGATGGCCAGCCGCCCGCCGTGGCTCGCTGCGGCCATCGAGTTCGTGAACCGTTCCCTTCAAGACGGCGTGCTGGAGATCAGCCTCAACGTTCATTCAAACACGGGCCATAAGCTGCCCACGAGTTTCCCGTCGCGCCGGGCGTTCATGCACTTCAAAGTCACCGACGGTGCGGGGAACGTGGTCTTCGAATCGGGCCGCGTCAACGCCGACGGCAGCATCGAGGGGGCGGACGCGGACAGCGACCCGGCCGCCTTTGAGCCGCACTACGACGTCATCACCGCCGAAAGCCAGGTGCAGATCTATGAAACCATTATGCAGAACAACCTCGGCGAGGTGACCTATACCCTGCTGCGCGGCATGGGGTACAAGAAAGACAACCGCATCCTGCCCAAGGGCTTTGACAAGGCTTCGGCGCATAGCGATATCCGGGTCCACGGAGCGGCGGAAGCGGATGACGACTTCGTCGGCGGCAGCGACACGATCACCTACCGCATCGGCGGCCTGGAAGACGGCAGCTACACGGTAGAGGCAGAACTGCTCTACCAGACGCTCTCTTTCGCTTTTGCGCAGGACCTTTTCCGTGAGGCGTCCTCGGAAGCGGCATCGTTCAAAACGATGTTCGATGCCTCCGCGATGAAAACGTCGCAGATCGCGGCGGCATCGCTGACGGTCAGCGGCAGCGGAAGTGTTGCGCCTGCAGCCTGCGATGATGGCATCGACAACGACGGTGACGGGCTCGTGGACCTGGAAGATCCGGGCTGTACAGACGTGTCGGACAACAATGAGTTTAACGAGGCTGCACCGCTGCCGGCGGCCTGCGAAGACGGCATTGACAACGACGGCGACGGGCTCGTGGACCTTTCCGACCCGGGCTGTACGGATGCATCGGACAGCGACGAGTACAACGAACCGCTTCCCGAATGCAGCGACGGCATCGACAATGACGGCGACGGCAAGATCAACCTTGCCGACGCCAGCTGTTCGGACGCTTCGGACAACGACGAAACCTACCCGAAAAAACACCGCGGAGGGCATTAGACGCGGC
>JARROU010000109.1:0-6825 GCA_037383585.1 Campylobacterales bacterium
CACCTGACTGCGATTCCTGTGCAGCGGGATCTGCCTGGGCATCCCCCTCCTCCTCATTTTTTACCCGTTTCTTCTCGCGCTTCAACTGTTTCTTTTTCTGTTTTTCCAGTTCTCTAAGCCGTTTTTCGTACGAATAGTTGTTGCGGGCCATCAGCGCGCTCCCGAAGAAGAAACGCGGCGCCGGCGCCGCGGGCTTCCACCCGGCCGATTCGAGGCGTCATTATTCCGGTCTCGGGAACCGTTCTGCCGGTTGTCCTGACCGGAACGCGATGGTTTCGTCCGCTTTTTCTGGATCGGTTCGGGTTTGATGGACGGATCAGGTTCGTAGCCTTTCAAGACCACTTTCGGAATGTCGCGCTTGATCAGCTTCTCGATATTGCGCAGCAGGACATCCTCGTCCACGCACACAAGCGAAACCGCTTCGCCTTCGTTTCCGGCACGTCCCGTCCGTCCGATGCGGTGTACGTAGTCTTCCGGCACGTTCGGCAGTTCGAAGTTAACAACATGCGGCAGCTGGTCGATATCGATGCCGCGTGCGGCGATATCGGTCGCGACAAGCACCCGGACCGTCCCTTTTTTGAAACCGTCGAGGGCTTTGGTGCGGGCACTCTGGCTTTTGTTGCCGTGGATCGCGGCAGAGCGTATGCCGGCCTTCTCCAGATCGCCGCTGAGACGGTTTGCCCCATGCTTGGTCCGTGTAAAGACGAGCACCTGTTCCCAGTTCCCCATCTGAATCAGATGGATCAGCAGTTCGCGTTTGCGGGCGCGGTCGACGGGGTGCACCACTTGCGAAACCCGTTCGGAGGCGGTATTGCGCCGTGCGACCTCGACCAGAGCCGGTTGATTCAGCAGTCGGTCCGCCAGCGTTTTGATCTCTTTGGAGAACGTGGCCGAGAACAGAAGGTTCTGACGCTGTTTCGGCAAAAGCGCCAGGACCTTTTTGATGTCGTGGATAAAGCCCATGTCGAGCATCCGGTCCGCTTCGTCGAGGATAAGATAGTCCACGTCGGAGAGATCGATGGTCTTCTGGCCGGCATGGTCCAAAAGGCGCCCCGGCGTCGCGATGACGATGTCGACGCCGCTGCGCAGCGCATTGATCTGCGGGTTGATCCCTACGCCGCCGTAGATGATGGTGGATCGGAAGGGAAGGTACTTGCCGTACGTCTTCACGCTTTCGCCCACCTGGGCGGCCAGTTCCCGCGTCGGTGTCAGTACCAGGGCACGTAGTTTACGTTTCCCTTTCGCCGGCTTCTCTTTTCCCAGCAGTTGCAGCAGCGGCAGGACAAAGCCGGCCGTTTTACCGGTGCCGGTCTGGGCGCCGGCCAGGATATCGCGCCCTTGCAGGATCACGGGGATCGCCTGCTTCTGAATCGGGGTCGGTGCCGTATAACCTTCGTCGGTTACCGCACGCAGAATCGGCTCTGACAAGCCTAAAGTTGTAAATGACATTGTTTGCCTTTTGGGATGGTTTCCGAATGCATATGAATATGGAATTTCCCGTTCGCCTACCGAGAGTCTGAAAACTGTCGCCGGTCTAGGCAGAATAAAAAAATGTTGAAGTGATCGAAGGATGACGGCAATGGCGCAATCGAAAGATGACAAAAACGAAGTCAGTCGCAGACCGAAGTACTACTGAAATTACATTATTATACCATAATTTTTATTAATATTTTTCAGAAGAATACCTGTACATTGAGCGTACGAAGTTTCGTATAAGGTCGAAGACGGAAAAAAGAAAAAACGGAAAGACCCGGGAGGGCCCTCCGGGTGTGATTAGAGTGCGAACTCTTCGAGCAGGTTGAAGTTGAGGTACTTATAGATGTCGGCCTCTTTGCCGGCGATCTTTTTCGGTACGATCTCGAGGTATTCCTCTTTTGTCGGGAGGCGTCCGAGCATCGCACAGACGGCCGCCAGTTCCGCGGAACCGAGGTAGACCTGTGCGCCTTTACCCATACGGTTGTCGAAGTTACGCGTCGACGTCGAGAAGACGATCGCGTTATCGGCAACGCGTGCCTGGTTCCCCATACACAGTGAACAACCCGGGATTTCTGTACGTGCGCCTGCGGCACCGTACAGCGCGTAGTAACCCTCTTCTTGCAGCTCTTTCTCGTCCATACGGGTCGGTGGTACCACCCAAAGGCGTGCCGGAACCTGGCCTTCGCCTCTGAGGACTTCACCGAGTGCACGATAGTGACCGATATTCGTCATACACGAACCGACAAAGACTTCGTCGATATTGTGCGGACGGTTTTCGTCTGCGAGGATCTCGGAGAGTGTTGCAACGTCATCCGGATCGTTCGGGCAAGCAAGGATCGGCTCCGTGATTTCGCTCAGGTCGAACTCGTAGACCGCTGCGTATTCGGCGTCTTTGTCCGCTTCCATGATTACCGGTTTTTTCAGCCACTCTTACTTTCAGATCCGGCAGACCTTCGATCTCGAGGATACGGCCGGCAAAGATGTTTTTCTTGCCTTTCTTCTCGACGGTCAGGTCACCCGCTTTGATCGCAACGTACGGGATCGCGTTGACGAGGTCACGCAGCGTGACGCCCGGCTGCAGCTCCCCTTTGAAGCGGACCAGGACCGATTCCGGCATGGTCAGCGGCATGGAACCGGTACCCCCCGCGAATGCGACGATGCCCGAACCGCCCGGGAACGAGATCCCGATCGGGAAACGCGTGTGCGAGTCCGCACCCGTACCGACCGTATCCGGCAGACACATGCGGTTCAGCCAGGAGTGGATAACACCGTCACCCGGGCGCAGTGCAACACCGGAACGGTTAGAGATGAAGTCCGGCAGCGTGTGGTACATTTTGATGTCTGTCGGTTTCGGGTATGCCGCCGTGTGACAGAACGACTGCAGGACGAAGTCGGCGTTGAAGCCCAGTGCTGCCAGCTCTTTGATCTCGTCGCGCGTCATCGGTCCGGTCGTATCCTGGCTCCCGACGGTCGTCATTGTCGGTTCGACATACATGCCGGGGCGGACACCTTCAAGTCCGCATGCTTTACCGACCATCTTCTGTGCCAGTGTGTAGCCTTTACCAGTATCGGCAGGCTGCTCCGGCTTGAGGAAGAGTTCGATTTCGCCCATACCCAGCACTTCGCGCGCTTTTTTCGTCAGTCCGCGGCCGATGATCAGCGGGATACGGCCGCCGGCGCGTACCTCGTCCGTGATCGTGTTCGGGCGGAGGCTGAATGTCGCGATGACTTCGCCGTTTTTCTCTGCTTTGCCTTCATACGGGTAGATGTCGACGACATCGCCGGTTTCCATCTGATTGACGTCCATCTCGAGCGGGAGCGCTCCGGAGTCTTCCGCCGTCGCGAAGAAAATCGGTGCGATGATGCCGCCGATGACGTAACCGCCGGTGCGCTTGTTCGGTACGCCCTTGATGTCTTCACCCAGGTGCCACTGTACGGAGTTGATACCGGATTTACGAGAAGAACCCGTTCCGACAACGTCGCCGACGTAGGCAACCGGATGGCCTTTCTCTTTGAGCTGCTTGATCGTACCGATCGGATCGTCCATTTTTGCCGTAAGCATGGAGTTCGCGTGCAGCGGGATATCGGAACGCGTAAACGCTTCAGACGCCGGAGAGAGGTCGTCCGTATTCGTTTCGCCCGGTACTTTGAAAACCGTTACAGTGATTTTCTCCGGCAGTTCGGATTTGGACGTGAACCACTCGGCATTTGCCCATGACTCAATCACTTTTGTCGCGGCAGCGTTCCCCGCTTTGTGCAGTTCTTCGACGTCGTTGAACGCATCGTAGACCAGCAGCGTGTGGCTCAGCGCTTTAACGGCTTCATCAACCACCGCCGGGTTCGAAGATGCCAGTGCGTCGATCATCGGTTTTACGTTGTAGCCGCCGAGCATCATGCCAAGCATCTCGACCGCCGCTTCCGGTGCGATTGCCGCAACGTTTACTTTTTCCTGTGCAACATCATTGAGGAATGCCGCTTTGACATAAGCCGCATCATCAACGCCCGGAGAAACGCGGTTTTTCAGAAGGTCAATGTTTTCGGCCATATCGCCGGTCCCCGCCTTGATCATTTCGATCAGGTCTGCCGTCTGCTTGGCAGACAGCGGAAGTGGAGGTACGCCGAGAGCTTCACGCTCCGCAACGTGTGCTTTGTATTCGTCCATAAAAGCCATCGTTTTATCCTGTAAATATAGATTTCGAGTGATTATAGCGAAGGAAAGAATCGTTGCGGTTTCATATGTTACCAATTGAAACCATATTATCGAACAATATCACCTTGTTGTGTATATTTGAAACACAAAAAGAGTCCGCGGTCAGAAAACACCGCTTACACTCCCTTTAACCGATGATTTCGCGGTTGCCTTTTGCATTGGGCGGCGACAGCAGGCCGCGCTGCTCCATCTGTTCGATAATGCGCGCGGCACGGTTGTACCCGATCTGGAGTTTGCGCTGCAGATAACTGATCGAGGTCTTGCGGTCGCTTAGGACGATCTCCTTGGCCTCCTCGTACAGTTCGTCCATGTCTTCGATCGTGCCTTCTTCCCCGGCACCGGTACCGCCGGACGCGCTGTCGGCCAGGAAGGATTCATCGTACTGCGGTTCGCGCTGGGACTTGAGGAATTCGACGATATGGTCGATCTCCTCTTCGGTGCTCCACGGCGCATGCAGGCGGATCAGACCCGTCGCGCCCGGCGGGGTGAAGAGCATGTCCCCGCGGCCGAGCAGCGACTCCGCCCCCTGCGCATCGAGGATGATTTTGCTGTCGACGCGCTGGCCGACGCGGTAACTGATGCGTGATGGAAGATTCGCCTTGATCAGCCCCGTCACGACGTCGACAGAAGGACGCTGAGTCGCAACGATCAGGTGGATGCCCGATGCCCGCGCCATCTGCGCCAGACGGGCGATGGAGTATTCGACGTCCTTGCCTGACGTCATCATCAGGTCCGCCAGCTCGTCGATGATCACGACGATGTACGGGAAGGGCTGACCCCCTTCTTTTTTCATCTTCTCGTTATAGTTTTCGATGTTCTTGACACGCGATTCGCTCATCAGCTGGTAGCGGCGTTCCATCTCGCCGACCATATTGTTCAGCGCGGCGATCGCCTGTTTTGCCTTGGTAATGACCGGGGTGAGCAGGTGCGGGATGTCGTTGTAGATGGAAAACTCCAGCATCTTCGGGTCGATCATCAGCAGCCGCAGCTGGTCGGGCGAGTTCTTGTACAGCAGGCTGAGGATCATCGCGTTGATCCCGACCGATTTGCCGGACCCCGTCGTCCCGGCGATGAGCAGGTGCGGCAGTTTTTTCAGATCGGTAATGAACGGTTTGCCGACAATGTCCTTGCCCAGGGCGATCGTCAGAGGCGATTTCGCCTCCTTGAAGAGTTTGCTCTCGAAAATCTCGCGCAGGTAGATCGTCTCCACTTTATGATTCGGGATTTCGATCCCGACGACGTCTTTTCCCGGAATCGGCGCCTGGATACGGATCGTTTCCGCACGCAGTGCCATGGCGAGGTCGTCCTGGAGATTCAGGATCTTCGAAACCTTGATGTTCGCGGCGGGCTTGAATTCGAACGTAGAAACCACCGGTCCCGCATAGGTGCGGATCACGTCGCCGTCGATCTTGAAATGGGAAAGTTTTTCGATCAGATCGCGGATCTTGTCGTCCAGCTCCCTCTCATCGATGCTGTTGCCCTGCTTGGGCGGACGTTGCAGGAAATCCAGAGAAGGGAGTTTGAAGTTCTTCGGCTTTTCGGCCTTCCCTTTTTCGATCTGGTCCAGCAGTTTCTTGTTCTCATCCAGTTCCTCGACGATCACGGTGCTTTTTTTCTGCTTGACACTGTCCGCCATTTCGACAATCGTGCTTTCCGGCATGTCAAAAGGGGCTTCGTCAGCCTCCGCTTCCCCGGCGACCGCCTCCTCTTCCTGCAGCGCCGTTTTCGGAACAATCCTGATCGGTGCATCCTCCCCTTCGAGCGGAATGTTGAGTCGTTCGTACGCCGGTGCGTCGAAGGGGTCCTCTTCTTCAAACAGGTCCGGCTGCACGCTGCCGCTGCGCCTCGCCGCTGTGCGTTTTTTAGCGGGTTCGGGGGCGCGATACGGTTCAGGCCGGACTTCATCGTCCGCCTCTTTGAGCGCAAAAGGAATCTTCGGCTTCGGAAGGGACGGGAATTTTTCCGCATCGATCAGGATGACGGCGGCGATGGAGACCGTCATGACCCAGAACACCCACAATCCGAACGTCCCGATGTACGGATGAAGGAAGTCGACAAAGCCTGCGCCCAGCGCGCCGCGCAGCGGCCCGCTAACGACCAGTGCCTGCAGGATCAAAAGGGAGAAAAACAGCAGGATCGTTGCCAGGATCTTTTCGGTGCGCTCGACATCGATCTCAGCATTCTTGTAATAACAGTACAGGGGATAAAGCAGCAAAAATAGATAGGCGAACGAGATGTAACCGAACAGCGCCCGGTTTGCCTTCGCGATGATCTCGCCGACGGTCCCGATGATCGCCGCATCCGCGATGATCGTCGAGATCCCGGCATAGACGATGACGGCCAAAATAGTGATAAAAAGTGCCTGACGCAAACAGATTCCTCTTTCTTGTAATGTTAGGGATTATAACAAAAACTGGTTTGCGTGCCGATTGGGATGGCGCAGGGCCAATTTTAGAGCTGTACTTAAGGATGGATGGATTACAATGCCGCTCTACTTTGTGCCACCGTGGTGAAATTGGTATACACGACGGATTCAAAATCCGTTGCCTTCGGGCGTGCCGGTTCAAGTCCGGCCGGTGGTACCACCCTTGACAACTTCTTTTTCAAACCTTTTTTCTTCCAGCTGATCCATGACAGAG
>JARROU010000110.1:0-7635 GCA_037383585.1 Campylobacterales bacterium
TGAGAATATTGTCTTGAAAATTTTTAGCTTGATCTGGTGTCATGTTTCCTCTCTCATTTGTGGGGTTAACTATTAATTAGTAAACGTTTTGGTGTACTATAGAACTTTTTCGATTAGAAAAACCTGCAAAAAATCTAACAATATGACATATTTTCCATTTATATGAGTGTCCATTAGTGACAATGAATGTATGACTATTATCGATATCCATGGATAGATTAACAGTTTGTAGGTCTATCGGCGGTTTTCGATGTTTAACTAACATTAGAATGATGGAAGATTGAAATTTGTCGATGCTTTCATATTCATAGAAATTTATGGATGAAGGAATCAGAAGAGTTGTTGGTGTGAAGAAATAGGGGTCAGCTCTTCAATCTTCAATTTTAAAATTTCACATCGGTGCGTGAATTTCCGCCTGCCGCGGCCTCAGAGCGCCGATATACGACAAGTGACCCTTTATTTCCAGACAACATCGTAACTCGTGCTTCGCCCGCCGGCACCCCGATGGATCAGACACCCTTTTTCAACCAGGTCGCTGAGATCGCGGCTGGCGGTCACCCGGCTGCAGCCCGTCAGCGATGCGTACTTCCTGGCGTTGATCCCCCCTTCGAAACCGTTCTCTCCGGCATCGAGCAGGCGGTTGAGCACCTTTTTCTGCCGCGCGTTCAGTTCCGTGCGGATGTGCGTTTGCCAGAACCTCGCTTTGGCGAGGACGGTGTCGATGGTAGTCTGCGCATTTTTCTGCGCCTCGAGCACCGTTTCGAGGAACCAGCCTATCCAGGCCGTCACGTCCATGCCGCCGGTAGTCGTCTGCTCCAGTATGTCGTAGTAGCCTTTTCTGTTGTCGTTGATCGCGGCGCTCATGGAGTAGAGGCGGAACGCGCGTTGTTCGTGGCGGGCCAGCAGCATGTCGGTGATCGTCCGCGCAATTCGGCCGTTGCCGTCGTCGAACGGGTGGACAGTGACGAACCAGAGGTGGACGAGGGCCGCCTTGATGTAGCCGTTCTCCTTACCGGCGGCATTGACATACCCGAAAAAGCGCTCCATCTCGCCTTCGACCCGTTCGCGCGGCGGAGCGACGTAATGGACCTTTTCCCTGCCTACGGGGCCCGAAACGATCTGCATGGGTTCTTCGCCGCGGTAGGAGGCGACACGGATCTTGTCCAGCCCCGAATAGCCCGTGGGGAAGAGGGCGGCGTGCCAGGAGAAAAGACGTTCCGGGGTCAGGGCCTTGTCATAAGCCGACGTGGCGTCGAGCAGGATGTCGACGAGGCCGTCGGTCTGCACCGTCGAGCGGTCATTGTTTTCCGATCCTATGCCGAGCTTTTTGAAGACGGAGGAGCGGACCGAATCGCGCGAGAGGATCTCGCCTTCGATTTCCGACGTGGTTACGGCGTCGAGCGTCAGCGTTTCGCTGCGGATCTCCTGCAGGCTCTCCTCGCTCAGCCCTTTGTAGATCCCGTCGAGCAGCCCCTGCTGATAGCTGATCCGCTGCAGCAGTTCCTGGAATTCGGCGGTATCATAATGAAAGTTCGGCCAGTCATCGTTCTGCCAGATATAGGTTTGATACGTTCGCATGGCTTAATTGTATCAGAAAATGATATGAATATGGACCTTTTTTGTATCAAAGCGGGCGGTACTGCACTACCTGCGGGCGGCAAAGCCAAAGGTGCTGTTTCAATATGGTTGCAACAGCAGCTATTCTGCCTCCAGCTGCCACAAAGCGATCTCCCTGCCAATCGTGGCGATATGGTTGTCGTCTATGAAAAGCGCTCCCTTGATGTCTCCGCCGGTGAGAATCTCGTACTGAACCTTGCTGCCCAGCTTCCAGAGAAATACACCGTATTCGCTTGACGCCATGAGATACTTGCGGTCGCTGCTCATTTCGAGGTGTTTGCACTGCATGTTGATATCGGCGTCAAGCGTCTCGACGATCGATTTTTTATCCAGATCCCAAAAACGGATTTTTCGCCCGCTGCAGACCATCAAATGATCCGGGTTTCTTGGATCATGGGCGATGGCACCGATATCCCGGACCTGTTTGTCTTCGATGGTGTCGAAATAGGTGATTTCCATATGATCCGTATCACTTCCCTTTTTCTTCCACCGTTCGACATGCCCGTAGCTGCTGCCGATGTAAATCGTCGCACCGTCCGGTGATTCCCCGACAGCACTGATTCTCGGCGTAAAATACTTCTTGTCTTTTTCAATAAATTTTGGAGTGATCTCTATGATTTTTTCGTTCTCCGTGTTGATAAAATAGACGCTTTTGCCGGCCCTCGTCACCAGGGTTTTATTGTCCGACAAAAAATACAAGAGGTTGTTGGCATCTTTTGGCAGACTGTCAAGTTCTTTCCGAAGTCTGTTTCCAAAAATATCCCAAAGATAGATTTTGTTGTAGCGTGCAACCGCCAGCGTTTTGCCATCGGGCGACATCACGGGATGATAACTGTATGCCAGATCCCCGGGGAGGGCTTTGGGATGAACCTTCCGTTTTTTGTCAAAGATTTTGGCCTCCTGGCCGCTGACGAAAAACCTGCTGCTTCCGTCGGCGTGCGCGAAACCGTTTGGAGCATAGCGTGTCGTAGTGATCACATCGGTTTTTTGGGCGACGTCAAAAGCGCTGGCAATGGGTTTGGGGCGGTATTGGTGCTCTTTGACCGTTCGTTCTTTTACAAACGAAACGCTGTTTTTCTCCTGTTCGCCGCACAGGCGTTCGACATGCTTTCCGACCATATGGTTGATCCGGAGCTTGTGGTTGTTGAGGAGGATATAGTCGATCCCTTCGTACCTTTTCCTGTCAAAATGGAGGGTGCCATTCTGGTTCATAGACACAAAACCGCTGCAGAGCTTTCCGCCGGGGATGCCTTCGTATGTCAGTTTCATGCCGCCCCGGGGCATCCCCTCGATGCGGACGCTGCTGCCGAAAACCGGAATGATCTTGTTGTTCTTATCGATCCATTGGCCGTCGATAATCCCGGCGTCAACGGCTTTTGCATTGGTCAGGTCGTACGTGGGTCTGTTTTCAAAGACCTTGGCGTAGTACTTGAGGATGCTGTCTTTCTGACTGATCCCGGCCCTCATCGCGGCGCTTGTGAAACCTGGCTCTTGGGGCGCCGTCTTCCGAACCGTCGTTGCGGCTTTGGGTTGTAAAAGCGACGTCTGGTTGCAGTCGAAGAAGTGCTTGAGCTCTTCGCTCTCTCCTCCCTGCTCGATCTTCATACCGATGGTTGTCGCCCACCAGAACATCGGCTGAATCACATAGGCGGTAAACTCCTCTTTGAGCCCCTCCTGCTTGATGTCTTTTTGTAACGACTGAAGAAAAGGCTTCTCTTTTTTGATGCAGTCCTGTAGACGGGCTACCTTGAGGCCTTTGACCATATCACCCTTTTGCTTCCCCATTGCCGATTTGATCTCGTTGAGATATTCCTGCATCTTCGTCTTGGTTGCGGGGGCTCCGCCGTAGCTGTTGATGTACGCTTGGGATGTGGCGAAGACGGGCATCTTGACATGTTTGGGCGCCGGTTTTTCTACAACGACCGTGAGGGGAGCGAGCGTCATCGCCGTGATATTGTTCTCGCAGTATGCGCTGATCTCGTTGGGCAGAAAATCGGTTTTCAGCGGGTAATAGTGCGAATACGAAGTGATCGAAGATGCCAGTTTGCGCTTTTGGTTCAGCCTGTCACCGCTCTTTTGATACAGCTTCAGCCGCCGCTGGCACTGTTCGAGATAGACGATCTCCTGCTTCATCGCGTGCCGCTTCTTGGGACGGTCGTAATTGCGGAGCATCTCTTCTCTGAGATAGGCAAGTCTGAACAGCATCTCCTTGTTTTTCGGGGCAGTCTCCATATGGTCGATACTCTCATAAACATTATCCGGTATGGTATTCGCAGGCAGCTTCTTGAGCGATGTGAGGTCATAATCACGTTTGTCGGCTTCTTTCGGTTCGACGGTGAATTCCGGCTTGTTCGCCAAAACACGGGCGCGGAGTTTGGCGGCATACTCACGCATCCGCTGTGATGATTCCGATGACCCGTCCGTGCGAATACGTCCTTCCACCCTGCGCAGTTTTTTCAGTACTTTTTGATCGCTTTGCGTCGGAGTGATGATCGCTTCGAGGACGTCATCAAATGAATAATGGAGCATGCAGGCACTTTCAATGTCGCTCACAATATGCCAAAGCCTCCAGTAATCGAGATCGCTCTTTTCAAGATCTTCCATACTTTCGACATGCCGCATCCGGTATTTGAGTGCAAGCATGTACGTATAGAGCATTGTCTTGTCGTCTTTGTCGAAACAACCAAACGATTCTACGAATCGGGTCGCCTGGTACGGAAGCGTGCCGGCGAGATAGAGTCCCGAGGCGTTTGCGGATTTATTATGCGTTTTCTCGACACGCTTTTGCGGCGCTGCATCTGCGTCATCCAGGCAGTTCATCAGCGCCTGCTTCGAGATTTTTTCAGCGCGGTACGCCTCAAAGCATGTTTCGCGCTCTGCGCTATGGAGAAAGGCTGTCAGACAGAGTAATAGCAAGGTTTTTTTCACACTTGTTTCCTCTTATTCGGATTGAAAATCATATTACATCGCGCGTTCGGTTTAAAACGTTCAGGGTAAAATACCGTTTATGAAAGCAATTACCATAGCAATGATCGGAGACATCGTCGGGCGGCCGGGGCGCTCGATGCTCAAGCAGCACCTGCCGCGCCTGAAAAAGGAGCACGGCATCGACTTCGTCGTGGCCAACTACGAGAACGCGAGCCACGGCTTCGGGCTGACGGCCAAGAACGCCGACGAGCTCTTTAAAGCCGGCGTGGACGTCATGACCGGCGGCAACCACAGCTTTGACAAAAAAGAGATCATCCCGCTGTTCGAGACGCTGCCGCTGCTGCGTCCGCACAACTACCCCGAGGCGATGCCGGGCAAGGGCGCAGGCGTGTACGAAGTGAACGGCGTCAAGGTCGGGGTGCTCAACGTCATGGGCTACTACAGCATGCCGATGGTCGATAACCCCTTCATCTGCGCGCAGAAGAGCGTCGAAGCACTGCGGCGCGAGGGGGCGACGCATATCCTCGTCGATATGCACGCCGAGGCGACGAGCGAGAAGCGCGCGCTGCTGATGATGCTGAGGGGCCAGGTCGGCGCCGTCGTCGGCACCCATACCCATGTCGCGACCGACGACCTCCAGATCGACGGCGGGACGGGCTACGTCACCGACCTGGGGCTCAGCGGCTGCCGGGACAACGTCATCGGGATGGACCCGAAGATCCCGCTGCAGCGCTTCCTGACCGGCATCCCCGGCCATTTCGACGTGCCGTCGAAGTGCAAGAAAATCCTGCAGACGGCCGTGTTCGAGCTCGATGAAAAAGGGCGCTGCGTCTCGGCGCAGAAGATCAAGACCTTCGACGACGGGCGGGAGCTCGTGACCGAAGCGTGGGAAGTGTAAGCGGGGCATTTCCCGGTCGGAAAAAAATGTAAAGCACTACTTTACATAAAATGAGCGATTATTATAATTCTGTGATAGTTCTGAGGTAAAATCGTCTAAATTTTTCGTCGGAGTGATAAATGTTACGAACCCTGATTGCCGCCGCGCTCTGCTTCGGCGCGGCGCACGCCTACGACCCCCATCCCCCGTTTTCCCAGGAAAAGCTGATCCCGACGACGGTAAAACACAACGGCAAAGCGCTCAAAGCCTACAACCCCTTCCGCAAATACAACGTGTTTATCAACTACGAGCTGGGGATGCACTGCGCGGGGTTCGACGAGAGCTACTGCTGCATCATCCCGCCCTACAACAGCATCCAGGCGCAGGGGGTGATCACCGGCAAGGACGGCAAGAGCCCCTATTTCATCCGCAAAGACAACGAGATCCAGTTCTACTACTATGTCGAGGACAACAGCTACTCCGAGGGCAACAAGATGCGCTACTGGGGCGTCAAAAAGGACGCGAACGGCAACGGGCGCACCGACGACAACAACGACAACCTCCCCAACTACGTCTGGAACCACCTCTACATCTACGAAGATACGCTCGGGACGATCCCCCGGGGGGCGACGAAGTCCGACCGGCGCTATATCGGCAAAGACATGCCGATCAAGACCGACCACGGCCCGACGAACAAACCGCTCTACGGCGGCTACCTTGATTTCGCGGACGAGCACGGCGACAACATCGTCATGACCGAGACGCTCATCCCTGCGCTGCAGGACGTCAAGCTCAAGCTCAGCACCGAGTACACCTGGGACGCGCTGGGCCTGCCGCTGACGGCGTTTACCGACAGCGAGCGCAAGGGGACGATCCGCGGGGTCGACGACAAAACCTTCCAGCCCTACCAGGTCTCAAAGGTCCGGATCCACGACAAGCACGGCAAGGCGCTCCTCGACGACGAGCAGCGGGTCTACGAGTTCATGGGGACGAACCCCATCGACATCCCCAACTGCCAGGTCTGCCATTCGCGCGAGGGGATCGCCGCGGTCCAGGCACGCAAGGAAGGGGTCTGGCAGAGCGACACCGAGTACGATTACTGGGTCGGCTACCATCCCGACGTCACCGAGTACATGGCGCGGCTGGCGGAGGGGCTCATCAACATCCTCGCCCTGCACGACAAGCACCACGGCACCGATTTCCTGCGCGACTACCGGACCGATACGCCCAACTTCCGGCTGGGGACCGTCAGTTCGGTCAACTGCACCGACTGCCACGGCGACAACATCTCCGGCAACCTCAAGACGCCGCGCGACGGGGTGACGAGCTACAAGGCCGTCCGGGCGAAGCCGCTGGCCGAGGCGGTGCACGGGTTCCATATGAAGTCGGCCCCGCTCCCCGACGGCGCGGGCCGTCCGGCCAACTGCCAGGTCTGCCACCCGACCCACGGGCAGGACAAAAAGATGAACGAGCCGGGGATGCTCTTTCGCCTCACCGACGCCTACGGGCACAATCTGGTCAAAGACAAGGACCTCCGCATCGCCGGCGGCGGCTGCTACAACGGCCGCGACGCGCACACCAACCCCGACGCCAAACCGCCGTTTTTCCTCAACGCCGTCGGACGCTACTACCTCGAAGAGGTCAGCATGAAAGACGAGAAGGGCAAAAAGAGCGAAAGCCTGCGCGGCCTCTACTGCACGCACTGCCACAACGAACTTTCGCAGAAGCTCTATGAATACGACCGCATCAAGGACCCGAAGAAGCAGACCGGGGAGACGCTGCGCAATGCGGGTCTGAAAACGGTCATCGCGGAGATCGCCGAAGGGGATGGTGAACGGTTCAGGGCCATGGCGGATCCGAAATCTTCTGAGGTCGGGCGCTACTACACGTCGCACAAAGGCGCGCTGCTGGCGACGGTCAAGGGCTTCGACAAAGACGGCAGGCCGGAACTGGGCGAATGGGACGAGGTGAAAGGCCGGGCGGTTGCGTACGATGAGGTGAGCGGCGGATCGGACTGGTGGCTGAGTGCGGGCGAACCGCACTGCGCCGACTGCCATGCCGCCCCGTTCGTCGAGGACGAGGGCGGGGAGTATTTCCCGATGGACCAGCCGAAAAAATACGCCCTCTACCGCCACTCGAAAGGGCACGGGAAACTCTCCTGCCAAAGCTGCCACGAATCGACCCACGGGCTCTACCCGACGCGCTATGACGGC
>JARROU010000111.1:0-4579 GCA_037383585.1 Campylobacterales bacterium
GATGTTCTATGCACGGCTGCGCTCGAATACCTTCTATTATGACTGGGAAAAAGACAATGACAAGCAGGAAACGCACCTGATCAGCGCACTCGGCGGATCGCTCATCTATAAAAGCGCCTCCTTCGGCGGCGTCGATTTCGGGATGGGGCTGTACTACTCCCAGGCCTTTTTTGACGACGCGGACGACCCGGTGAACCGGCTCAAGCCGGGCAAAGATGTCCTGAGCCGGTTTGACTATTCGAACACGGACAACAAAGGTATGGGCGTCGTCGGACAGGCTTACATCGGCTACAGCGGCATCCCGACAACACACATCCGGATCGGCCGCCAGCTCGTTGAGACCTTCTACACCAAATCCAACGACACAAAAATGATTCCCAATACGTTCGACGGGATCGTGCTCGACACGAAAGCCGTGCCCGATACGGGCATCCGCCTGGCCTACCTGGCCGAGCAGAAACTGCGCGACCACACCCAGGCGCATTCGGTGCTGATGTACGGCGACGCCAACAGCTCCTCGGCACAGAACCCGCAGTGGAGCGAGAACGACGACTCCGCGATGCATAAGGGGCTGACCTACACCAACCTCAAAGCGCACGGCAAACCGACCGATGCGCCGCTGATCGTCGGCGACCTGCACAACAGCAGCGTAAAAAATCTGAAACTCGACGCCTCTTTCTACGCCGTACCGGAACTGCTGAGCGAAGTGATGGCGGAAGCGAACTACAAGATCGCTCTTGGCGGCTTCTCGCTGACGCCGGGCGTACGCTACATCAAACAGTTCGACAACGGCGCCGGTAAAGTCGGCGGGGCATCCTACAGCGGCAAACTGGCGGGCCAGAGCGGTGAAGCGGGCGGCTACAAAGAAGCCGATTCACTCGATTCGCAGATGATCGCAGCGCGCCTCGTCGGAGCGTTCGGCAAGTACAAGATCAACCTCGGCTACACCCAGGTGTTCGACGAGGCGGACCTCGTTACGCCGTGGCGCGGGTTCCCGACGGCGGGCTACACCCGTTCGATGGCGCGCTACAACTGGATGGCCAATACAAAAAGCTACCGCATCGAGCTGCAGCGCGCGGCGAACAAGACCGGGATCTACTCGGACCTGTTCATCCAGGCATCGATCCTGCATACCGATGCGGACGAGTCCAAAGGCTACTATGACGAGAACTACTATTACGTCGGCTTCGTCCACAACCTTCCGGCGCTGGTCGACCTGCAGTGGCGGCTCCGCCTGGGCTACACCGACACAGAGAAAGACGATGCGGACAGCCTCGACGGGCGTTTCGAGATCAACTACCTATTTTAAAGGATAAACCATGAAAAAGACACTGATTACACTGCTGTTTGCAGCTTCCGCCTTTGCGGGCGAGATCAATATCGCCGTAGCGGCAAACGTCAGCTACGCCATCGACGAACTCAAAGCGGCCTTTGCCAAAAACCATCCGGATACAAAAGTGCAGGTAACGCTCGGCAGCAGCGGCAAGCTGACGGCCCAGATCAAGAACGGTGCCCCCTACGGACTGTTTATGGCCGCGAACATGAAATATCCCGAGGCGCTGTACAAGGACAAAATCGCTGTGACAAAGCCGGTCGTCTACGCCCAGGGCGCGCTGGCGTATCTCAGCGCAAAGCCGACGGACTTTAGCAAAGGCATCGCGCTGGTGGCGGAAAAAAGCATCGGCAAGATCGCCGTCGCGAATCCGAAAACGGCGCCCTACGGCACGGCGGCCGTCGAAGCGATGAAAAACGGCGGCGTCTTTGAAACGGCCAAAAGCAAATTTGTCTACGCCGAGTCGATTTCCCAGACCGTCACCTATGCGCTGACGGCGGCAGACGTTGGATTTATCGCCAAATCTTCCCTTTACAGCCCGAAAATGGCAAAATACAAAGAGAATGTCAACTGGGCGAGCGTCAATCCGAAGCTCTATACGCCCATCAAACAGGGGATTGTTTTGCTGAATAACGGTGAGAAGAACGCGGAGTACAAGGCCTTTTACGATTTCATCCTCGGCGATGAAGCCAAAAGCATCTTCAAAAACTACGGGTACATCGTCGAGTGAACCGCATCGAGGCACGCGTCACAGACATCGAGCGTCTGGACAACATTACCATTGTCTCGTTTGACGCGCAGGGAACCCCGATGCGGATGATGGCGCTGGGGCTCAACATCCCCGTTAGAAAAGGCACGCGCGTCGTTCTGGGCTTCAAAGCCTCTCACGTTGCGCTGGCCACGCATCTGCTGGGCCACCTCAGCATCTCCAACCGCCTGAATGCGGTCATCGAAGCGGTCGAGACGGGGACGCTGCTGTGCAGCGTCATACTCCGTGTCGGCCCCACGCGTTTGGAGAGCATCATCACCCGTGAATCCGCCGAAAAAATGGAGCTGGAACCCGGAGAGAGCGTGACTGCGCTGATCAAGGCCAGCGATCTTTCCATCGTGGACGTGCTGTGACGGGACGAAGATTGTTACGGATTCCCAACCGCCGCCACTCCGAAGGATTCGTTGCCGGTGCAGGCGTCGCAGTGCTTGCCGGTCTGGTCGGTCTGGGCGGGGCAGAGTTCCGTCTGCCGATTCTCAAGGGGTGGTTCCGGCTTCCGTCACTGAAGGCGGTCATCTTCAACAAAGCCGTTTCGCTGGTCGTCGTCTTTTTCGCACTGATTTTTCGGGCGCAGGAGGTCCCGTTCGGTCTGCTGGCGGATCAAGCGGGAATTATCCTGAATCTGCTTGGCGGCAGCCTGGCGGGTGCCTGGTTTTCTGCGGGGATGGCGATGCGGCTTTCCGAAGCGGCACTGGACCGGGCGATCATGCTGCTGCTGGTGGCACTGGCGGTGCTGCTGCTGTTTCATTCTGTGCTGACGGGCGGGAACGGACAAGCGTTCTTCGATGCAGGGTGGGCGCAGGTTCTGGCGGGTCTGGCCGCCGGGTTCGGCATCGGTATGGTCGCCGCGATCCTTGGGGTCGCCGGCGGTGAACTGCTAATCCCGGCCATAGTCCTGCTTTACGGCGTTGACATCAAGCTGGCGGGCAGCCTTTCGCTTGCGATCAGCCTGCCGACGATGCTGGTGGGATTTGTCCGGTACAGCAAAGGGGCCGCCTTTTCGGTCCTCAAAGAAGAAGGCGCTCTGCTGGCTGCGGTGATTTTCGGCTCTGTTCTCGGAGCCGCAGCGGGGGCGATGCTGCTGGGGGTCGTTTCCGCCGATGCGCTGATCGTCGTTCTTGCGCTGATGCTGATGCTCTCAGCCTATAAAATATTCAAACACACAAAAGGAGGCGCATGAACCGTCTTTCTGACCCGGAACTCTGGGAATACATCCGTGGGGACCTTCCCTATTTCGACCTGACGACCGAACTGCTGGCACTCTCTTCTCAAAAGGGAACGCTCCGTATTTTGACCCGCGAGCCCGTCGTAGCGGCCTGTACGGAAGAAGCGGCCCGCGTCGGGGAATTGCTGGGGTGCGAAGCGCAGATCGCCTGCGCATCGGGAACGGAGGCGGAGGCCGGGAGCGTGCTGTTGGAACTGCAGGGCACGCACGAATCGCTGCACAGTGCATGGCGACTGTGCCAGATCCTGCTCGAGTACGCCTGCGGGATGGCGACGCGCGCGCGAAATATGCTGCGCAGCGCGCACAGCGTCAACCCGCATTGCGAACTGCTGGTGACCCGCAAGAGCTTTCCTTTTGCCAAACGTTTTGCAATCCGCGCCCTGATGTGCGGCGGCGCAATGCCGCACCGCCTGGGGCTGTCGGAAACGGTACTCGTGTTCGAACAGCACCGCGCGCTTTATCCCGATAAGGCAGCCTTCGAAGCTGCGATCCGCGAATTGATATTCCGCTGCGCCGAGAAGCGGCTGGCCGTGGAGTCCGAAACGCTTGAAGATGCGAAGTGGCTGCTCTCCATCGGTGCGGACGTTATCCAGATGGACAAATGCACGCTCGAGACACTGCGCGCTCTGGTGGCGTTCAAAAACGAACACTTCCCGCACGCTTCCATCCTGGCCGCCGGGGGGATCAACCCCTCAAACGTGACGGAGGTTGCCTCCACCGGGGTCAACGGCCTTGTGACGAGCAGCCCCTACCAGGCGGGGATGGCGGACCTGACGGCACGATGGGAGCGTCATGGAAGCGATTGATTTCGAGCCGTTTTACCTGTCGTTCAAACTGGCGGGGATCGCAACGCTGATCCTTTTCGTCGTCGCGCTGCCGGTTGCGTGGTGGCTGTCGCAGACGAAGTGCCGCTGCAAACCCTACGTGGAGGCGGTCACGTCGCTTCCGATCGTGCTGCCGCCTTCGGTGCTGGGGTTTTACATCCTGTACGCCCTGTCGTACAATTCGCCGCTGGGCGCGTTTTTTGAAGAGACCTTCGGCATCAAGCTGGTCTTCAACTTTACGGGCCTCGTGATCGCCAGCGTCTTTTACTCTTTTCCTTTCATGGTACAGCCGCTGCAGAGCGGTTTTGAAGCCCTTAACAAGAACATGCTGGAAGCCTCGTACATCAGCGGCAAGGGGAGGATCGAGACGCTGGTGCGCATCGCGCTGCCCAATATCAAGCCCGCTTTGATGACGGCGGTCATTATCA
>JARROU010000112.1:0-4543 GCA_037383585.1 Campylobacterales bacterium
CCACTTGATGCGGTGCACGCCGCGCTTGTCCGCCGGCAGTTTATGGTTGATGCTGTCAACGTTATGGCAGACGAGGCAGTTGACCCCTTCGGAAAGCGCGTCATCAGAAACCGCTTTGTTGACCTCGCTGCCTTTGTCCAGACCCATCAGAACATCGATGCGGTAGTTGATGTCGGTCGAGGTGACGGCGATACGGGGGTTGTGACAGGCCGCGCATTCTACCTTGACGGCGTTGACCGGTTTGTGCGTTTTACGGGCAAAGTAGTCCATCGATTTGCGCAGGTATTCATCATGCTTATAATGCGACTTTGCATGGTACGAGCCGGACCACTCCCGGACAATATTCGCATGACACGACTTGCATTTACTCGAATCATGGTATTTCGGATCGAGTTCCGGAGCGGTTTCAACGGCAAAAAGCGTCGCGCCAAAACCGGCCAGTACCAGAACGCTAGCAGCAAAAAGTTTCATTACCTTAATCCCTTCTTTATGTATCAAATTGTGTTTGAAACATTATAGGATGAACAAATAGTAATGTCAATTAAGGGCACCTCTAAAAACCCTGTGCAGATTTCAGAGGGCTTTTGAAACATGAGGTTTTTCTTTGTTTTCTGCGCAGGCCTAGCCGTAGCTAAGTCAAGCGGAAAACGGAGGAAAGATCGTGCTTCAAAAGCCCTCCCTCAGGGCAGAACAGAAAAAAGCCATACTCGGCGTTGCCGCTTCTCGACTTGGCTACGGCCAGGCCTTCAAAGCGTCGCCTTGATTATAATTTTTTCTGTTTTGCTGAAACGGTACAGGGTTTTTAGAGGTGCCCTTCAAACTTATCTCTGGCGATCCAGCCAGACCATCAGCCCTTTTTGCGCATGCAGACGGTTCTCCGCTTCGTCGAAAATGACGCTCTGGCTGCCTTCAAGCACCCCTTCGCTGACTTCCTGGCCCCGGTACGCCGGAAGACAGTGCAGGAAAATCGCGTTCTTGTCTGCCCGCGCCATTTTCGCCTCATCGACAATGTAGCCTGCAAAGTCGCGGACGCGCTGCTCTTTTTCGTCTTCCTGGCCCATAGAGGCCCAGGTGTCGGTCGTGACGACCGTCGCACCTGTGATCGCCGCTTCGGGATCGTTGCCGACTTTGATGACCGCGCCGCTTTGCTGCGCCATTTCGCGTGCATCGGCCAGTACGGTTTCATCGACTTCATACCCCTTCGGCGTCGCGATGCGCAGCTCGAACCCGAGTTTTGCCGCCAGCATCAGCCAGGAGTGCGTCATGTTATTTCCGTCACCGACGTACGCCACAATCGGCTTGTCGGCACAGCCGTGTTCGATCATCGTCATGTAGTCGGCCAGCAGCTGCACCGGGTGGTAGCTGTCGGTCAGGCCGTTGATGACCGGCACTTTCGAATACGATGCAAACTCTTCGAGCATGCTCTGCTCAAAGGTACGGATCATGACCATGTCGCACATCGAAGAGATGACACGGGCGGTGTCCTTCACCGGTTCGCCCCGGCCGAGGTGGATGTCACGATTGGAAAGGAAGAGCCCCTGCCCGCCGAGCTGGTAGATCCCCGTCTCGAAGCTGACCCGGGTCCGTGTCGAACTTTTTTCAAAGATCATCGCCAGCGTCTGCTTGTCCAGGTAGGGATTATGTTCACCGCGTTTGCATTCGGATTTGATCTTGAGTCCCAGATCGATAATGGAGAGGATTTCCTCTTTTGTATAGTCTTTGAGGGTTAAGAAATGTCGCATTTTCTGCTCGAAATGTAACGGGTTTCCCCGGAATGAAAGCGCCCATTATATCGCAAAGTGAAAGCGTTATTGTTAAAGGCACCCCTTCGGGTGCTTTTTCGGACTCAGGCGAGAAGTTCCGCCACCTCTTTGGCGTGGTAGCTGATGATGATGTCGGCGCCGGCGCGCTTGAAGCCGACCATCGTCTCCATCATCACGCGCTCGTAATCGATCAGCCCGGCGCTGCCCGCATGTTTGAGCATTGCGTATTCCCCGCTGACATTGTACACCGCGAGCGGCAGCGACGTCGCTTCGCGGATGTCCCGGACGACGTCGAGGTAGGCCAGTACCGGCTTAACCATCAGGATATCGGCTCCCTGCATCTCGTCGGCAATGCTCTCGGCGATGGCCTCGCGGCGGTTGGCCGGGTCCATCTGGTAGGTGGCCCGGTCGCCGAACGACGGGGTGGATTCCGCCACGTCGCGGAAAGGACCGTAGTATCCGCTGGAGAACTTCGTCGAATAGCTCATGATCGGCAGGTTCTCGAAGCCGTCACCGTCAAGCGACGTGCGCAGCGTCTCGATGATTCCGTCCATCATGCCTGAGGGCGCGATCATGTCGGCTCCGGCTTTGGCGTGGATGATCGCCTGCTGTCCCGAGATGGAAAGCGTCGCATCGTTGTCGACCGTCTCATGAACGTGGTCGATGATGCCGCAGTGGCCGTGGTCCGTATACTCGCAGAAACAGAGATCCGTCACGACGAACATATCGGGATGGGCACGCTTGATCGCCCGGACCGCGGTCGCGATGATGCCGTTTTCGTCCAGGGCATCTGATCCCACGGAATCTTTGACGTCGGGGATGCCGAAAAGGATGATCGAATGGATTCCGAGCGCTTTAAGCACCTCGCACTCTTTAATCGCCACGTCGATGCTCATCTGGTAGACCCCCGGCATCGAAGCGACTTCGGTCTTGATCCCTTCGCCCGAACGCACGAAAAGCGGATAGATGAAATCGTCGACATTCACATGGTTTTCGCGTACCAGTGCACGCAGATGGGAGTTGAGCCGGTTACGGCGGAAACGTTGAAACATGTATTACCTTGTATCCGGCACCCGCGAAGACCGTCCGAGGTTTCTTAAGGTGCCTGTTTTTGCTATAATCGCATTGTAACAATTCCATCGTTAAAGAACCGTTTTTGCTTAAAAATATAAAGATTTCTGATGTTGCCAATCTCCCTTCCCGCTTTGGAAGCTTCAAAGTCAGTCCTTCAAGCAGGGCCACAAAGAGCATTTGGTTATTATCAAGGAGCCCCTCGGAGAGACGCCCATCGTACGCGTCCACTCCGAATGCCTGACCGGGGATGCGCTCGGCAGCCTCAAATGCGACTGCGGCGAACAGCTTGCGTTCGCACTGAGCACGATCGAAAAAGAGGGCGGTATGGTCATCTACCTGCGCCAGGAGGGACGCGACATCGGCCTGCTCAACAAGATCAACGCCTATGCCCTCCAGGACAAAGGGTTTGACACCGTTGCCGCCAACCACCAGCTCGGATTCGCCGCGGACGAGCGTACCTACGAGATGGTCCAGTACATCCTGGCCCACTACGGCGTCAATAAGATCCGCCTGCTGACGAACAATCCGAAAAAGATCAATGCCCTGGAGGGAATCGAGATCGTCGAACGGCTCCCGATCGTCATCGATCCCAACGAATACAACGAAAACTACCTCCAGGTGAAAAAAGACCAGATGGGGCATATGATTTGACGGCCCCGTTTGCACAGAAAATTGCGGCCCTGCCCGCCGCACCGTCGGACCTGCACTCCAAGCTCGTACGCTACCGTGATCTGCTGCTGCAATGGAACAAGGTCCACAACCTCACCGGCTATAAAGATGCCGCCACGATCGAGCACTATCTTTTCGATGCCCTCTATCCCGTCACCTTCCTCCCGCCGGTAAAAAGCGCGATGGACATCGGGACGGGAGCCGGTTTCCCGGGACTCATTCTTGCGATGGCGCAGCCGCAGACGCACTGGACGCTGGTCGAACCGCTGCAAAAGCGCGCCGGGTTTCTGCAGTTCGTCAAGGCGACGCTGAAGCTGGAGAACGTCACCGTGGAAAACTGCCGGGTCGAGGAGCTGGAGCCGCAGCGCTTCGACCTCATCACGTCGCGCGCCGTCACCGACACGCAGATGCTGCTTGATCTCAGCGAACCGTTCCGGGACACGGACACGATGCTGCTCTTTTACAAAGGGGAGAACGTCTACAACGAAGTGCCGGAGAACCTGCCCTACCACATTATCGAAACCGAAGCGCGCCACTACCTGCTTATCAATCCGCCCAAGGAGACCCGATGATCTTGAAAATCCTGCTCGTACTCGGCGTGATCGCCGCCGTCTATTTCCTCTTTTTCAAAAAGAGCGCTCCGCTGTCGCAACCGAAGAAAAAAGACACTGCTGCCAAAAAACCCGAGGAAGACACGATGGTGCCGTGCGAGGCCTGCGGTGTCTTTGTCAGCGTCAAAGAGGCTTTTATGAAAGACGGAAAGTACTACTGCTCGAAAACCTGCATGGAGAAAAAGTGACATGCTGATCTTCGGCCACCCCTTCCTACCTTCCGAGAAGTTCTATCACATCGACAGCCCCGAAGCCATCGCGTCGACGCCCGCGGGCAGCACGCTGCTGTTTGCCTGGAACGAGACCAATCTCGACCTCGCGGCCCACTGCCGGAGCAATGACCTTCCTTTTGCGATCGAAGTTGCTTCCGTGAAGGAGGCCCTGTTCGCCGAAAACGTCGGCGCCCGCTATCTCCTCGTCGAAGGC
>JARROU010000113.1:0-10023 GCA_037383585.1 Campylobacterales bacterium
CGCTCGGCAGCGATCCGGGCAGCACACTGGATGCGCACTGGAAACTGCTGCGCCAGAGCACCCTGGCCACCGGGGCGTTCCCGCTCGCCCTTCAGCCGCGCGAACTCTCAAAAGACGTCGCATCCTACGACGCGTGGAAATGGTGGGTGCCTGCGGGCGACAAGGTCGGGCGCTGCAAGGACGGTCGCTGTTTCGCCGTGACCAACATCGCCCCGGACTGGTCGTGCCAGGCGACCGAAGGTTATGCTTTTGTCAGCGTCGACGGCGGTGTGGCCAACAACGAACCGCTGGAAATCGCCCGCCGGACCCTTGCCGGAGACGACGCGTTCAATCCCCGCGACAAGAACGAGGCGCACCGCGCCGTGCTGATGGTCGACCCGTTTCCTTCGGGACCGTGCGTCAAGGCGTTCAAACAGGAGGGCGCGACGCTGTTTCAGACCGCCGCGCGGCTTTTCGGCAGCCTCAAGGAGCAGGCGCGTTTCAAGCCCGACGAACTGGAGATGGCCCGAAACCCGGACATCTTCAGTCGTTTCATGATCGCCCCGAGCCGCGAGGGCGCGGAGCGCGGGGAAGAGCTTGCCAGCGCGTCGCTGGGGGCTTTCGGCGGGTTTTTGAGCGAAAAGTTCCGCCGGCATGATTTTCAGCTCGGGCGCAAGAACTGCCAGAGCTTTCTGATGAAACATTTCGTTGTCGGCACGGAAAACCCCCTGGTCAAAGAGCACCTGGAGTGGTTCAGGGCCAACGGCTGCGTCGTGAAGCATGGGGACGAGGCGTACGTTCAGATCGTACCGATGGCTGACCTGCCGGGCGCGAAGGTCACCGACCCGGTCTCGCCGATCGACTACGGCAGCATCGCGATGAGCAAGCAGGAGGTCGACGAGATCATGCAGCTGGTCGAAAAACGCATCGAAACGGTGATCGAGAAGTCCCGTCTCATCGACAACGTGATCGCCGGCGTTGCGGAAAAGATCGATTTCAAGCCCTTTCGCTGGATCGCGGAACAGTTGATGAACCTGGTCCGGGGCGCGATCGCCTCCTTTCTGCTTTCCAAAGCATCGGGGCAGATCCGGGAAGTGATGCAGAAAGATCTGAGGCAGCGGGGGCTTTACTGACAAAACCGGAAGAAGCATTTTGGCTATACTGATATCATGTCAGTAAAAGTCATGGTGTTATCGTTGTCGGTGACAGGAGTGCTCCTCACGTTGTCGGGATGCGCCGGAAAATCCGGGAAGTGGGGCAGTGAAGCGACGTTGACTCCCGGATGGAAACAGGTGGGCCATGCGGCACTTCAGACGGTGACCGACCCGAAGACGTGGGTGCCTGCAAGCGCGGCTTTGCTGTTCACAATTGATGATTTCGACCGCAGAACGTCCCGATGGGCGTCCGGACAGAATCCGCTTTTCAATACGCCGGAGTACGCCGGCACGGTCAGCGATACGCTGCAGAAGGTGTCGGAATACAACTATTATGTCACGGTGGCCGTCGTCCCTTCCGAGGTGGGAATGGAGGGGATAAAGGACAAGGCGTTTGGATTCGGAATGGGGTGGGTGGCCATTCATGTTACCGGCCAGGCAACGTCCGGATTGAAAGCTGCCATCGGCCGCGAAAGGCCGGATGAAAGCAATTCCCGCAGTTTCCCCTCCGGCCACACGTCCTCGGCAGCCGTCACCGCTGTACTGGCCGCCAAAAATATAGAACAGATGCCCCTAGGGGAGACGGAAAAAAAGATGTGGCAGTGGTCATCCTATGCCGTGGCAGGATTGACGGGCTGGGCCCGTGTGGAGGCAGGGAGACATTACCCTTCCGATGTCCTGGCCGGATTTGCGCTCGGTCACTTCATCGGCAGCTTTATTAATGACGCTTTCATTAGCCCTGAATACCAGGAGCGTGTTGCGTTAAGCGTCGATGAAGTGTCACAGGGAAATATCGCTATGTCGCTGTCTTATCGATGGTAGTCAAGCGGCTTTTTTGCATGGAAGGCTCCCGTTGCATCAAACCCTACGGTAGATGGATGATCGGGTCGTCGTGGTTGTCTGGGTCGCCGTTCACGGTTGAATCGCTGCTGGCACTGCCGTTGGTCAGCATAAGGACCGCGCAGGCATGCGGCGCGGCCATGGACGTGCCGGAGGCAGTATGGGTCCCGCCGTCTTTCCAAAGCGAAAAGATCCTGACACCCGGGGCGGCGTAATCGACCGGCGGGTTGCCGAAATTGGAAAAATAGGCCCAGTTGTCGTACGCGTCGATGGCGGAAACCATTGCCCGCGGCGAGGGTAAAAAAGGCTTTTGTCATATTGGATGCGTTCAGCACGGCGGTGTCGAGTGACGCACTGATGCCGCCGCTCAGGCTCATGTTGACGCAATCACCTGCGCGGGCGTTTGTCGCGACATAGTCGACCCCGGCAATGACACCGGAGACCGAACCGTATCCTCTGCGGTCCAGGACGCGTATCGGAACGATCGACGTATTGGGGGCGACTCCGAGTGAACCGATGCTGTTGTCTTTGGCACCGATGATGCCGGCGACGTGCGTGCCGTGCCCGTGCTTGTCATCCGCACCGTCGCGTGAAAAAACGGAAAAACTCCGGCCCGCATCGACAGTGAGATCCTTGTGGTTGAGGTCGACGCCCGTGTCGATCACCCAGGCGGTGTAGCCCGTCCCGTCCTGCGGTCCTCCGACGCGCACCGTCCCGTACGATACCGTCTGGCTCGACGTTTTGTTTTTCCCTTTCCCGCCGCCGGCGTCCGTGGGTTTTTTGTTGATGGATACGACACGGTCCGGTTCCATGGAGAGAATGAGATCGCTGTCGCCGAACGCCGCTTCGGCCGTATGACAGGGCAGGTTGATGGTAAAGCCTTTGATGGCGTTTCGGTAGATGAATTTCAGCGAGGTGTTGTTCCGTGCGGCAAACGCATGTGCTATGGGATAGATTTTTGAACTCTCAACCGCATCGACAAGCTGTACGATACAGCGATTCTGAACATCTTCCGTCTCCGAAGCCATCGGTTCCCCATGGGCACAGACAGGTGCAAGCATTCCAAGGCTCATTGCCACAATGTGTGTTTTCATCATACACCTCTTTATGCTTGGTTCCTGCGAAAAAGGGAACGTTGCCGGAGTATTCGATGCCGTGACTAGTTTATGTATTTAATTTTTCAATAAAGTCAGCGGGTTTATACTTGGTGGACACGCGGTGATAAAAGGCACGGCCGATTCTCATTATCACTGTTTTTTCGCCCCACGAAGGCAAAGGCATGGTCATGTTCCGAAACATGCAAGCGAGCGCAATACTCGGGTTTTTTCTGATATTGTTTTCCCTGCCGCTTATGGCACAAAGCTGGTCGTTCTCGGCTGAAAACGATGCTTTTTTCAGTTCGGACGGCGGATACACCGGCGGGCTGCAGGCGGGATGGATGAGCGATGATCTCGATCACAGCCGCCGCGGAAGCTTCGGGGATCGCTATGTCAGCGCACTGAATAACTTTGTCGAGACGCTTTCCCCTTTTGAGCTCGGTACTCGGCGGCGCAGCGGCGCGATCAGCGTCAGGGGAATGGCCGTCACCCCCGAAGATACGAAGGTCGAAGCGCCCATTTACGACGACGTGCCTTATATGGGAGTCACGACCGCCACATTTTCGCTTTTTATCTGGGATGAGCGTCATTTTCATGAGATAAGGATGGCCGTCGGCGTCTTCGGCCCCGCATCGGGGGCCGGGTTTACGCAAAAAGCGTGGCACCGCGCCATCGGCAACGACGAGCCGAAGGGGTGGGGCAACCAGCTGGACAACCGACTGGTGCTTCAGGCCGGCTACGGGTTCGGCCTCCGTCAGTACGAACATCGTTTCGCCGGCGGCCATGTGTTCGAGTGGTTCAACAGTTTCTCTGCCGATGCCGGGAGCGGCTATGTCGGCGCCGATGCGGGAACGGTGCTGCGCATCGGTAGAAACGTCCCGAAAAACTTCGTCACGATCAACGGTTTTTTCAACCATACCCTTGCCCGGCAGCTCTATCTGGAGTCGTGCCCCAATACCTTGGGGTGGGATGTAAACATCGGGGTCGCCGCCAACGCCATCGGTTATTTCTATCTGTACGAGGAGTCGAAAGGGGAGGGGTACGATTTCGACCGTCCCTCGGCCGTTCTTACGGGGCGCCTCGGCGCCGATCTTTACTACAAAACCCTGCAGCTGTCGCTGGAACTGCTCCCCTCCCGCTCCCTCGACCGGTTCAAGCGGTTCAATGACTTCGGAAGGATAAGTGTCATCTGGTGGATACCGTGAGGTATAATCCGTCAAGCGCTGCCGCAAAGACAAAAAGGATATGCTCACATGACACCGGAAAGCTCCAACACACACTGCCTCTTCTGCAACCTGCCCGAAGACGTAAAAGTGGTCGACGAAAACGACCTTGCTGTCGCTTTCTACGACAAATTTCCCGTCACCCGCTATCACACCCTCATCATCCCGAGGCGCCACGTCGCTGATTACTTTGAGCTGAACGAAGGCGAAATCGGCGCCATTCATGCACTGCTGCAGCGCCGGAAAGAACGTTTGGAAGAACTTGACGACACCATCACGGGGTTCAATGTCGGTGTCAACATAGGACGGGATGCCGGTCAGACGATCTTTCACGTCCACGTGCATCTCATCCCGCGCAGAGGCGGGGACATGCCCGATCCCAAAGGCGGGGTGCGGGGCGTGATCCCGGAAAAACAGAAGTACGGGTAAACGGCCCGTCCTCTTCCTATGTGTCGGTCAGCTGGGAGTTATTTCGCCACGATGCCCCGCAACAGTCGTCCCAGGATGTCCGCGCCGGTGATGATACGGCGCTCCGTCCCCCAGATGAGGATGATGTCCTCGTCGATGACGTCGTCTTCCATGTGTTCCGCATCGACCTGCAGCCCGGGCAGGATGTAGCCCAGCGTCGTCTCCATGTTGGTGATGATGGAGGGACGGTGGCAGTAGTCCATCGGGTCGAAAGTGTCGAACTCGAAGAGCGCCGCGTTGATAAAGCCGTCGGCGTCCATGACCAGCCGCGGGTTGTCGCGCATGTCGGTGAGGATGATCCAGGACTTGTGCGGCTTCTGTACCCGGCGCAGGAAGGGGTCTTTTGCCGAAGGCGTGATCTCGGGGAACTGCGGTACGCTGCCCTCGAATTTGAGCGGGATGATGCTCAGCGGCTCGATGGGTTCGCCTTCCTCGCTGACCTTGAGGTCGTCGATGGCGAGGAAGTTCAGCGCGCCGATCCCCTCGGTACGGGTGATCTCCGAACCGCTCTCCTGGATGTGCAGTTTGAGCATCTCCTCAATCTCGTTTTCGCGCAGGAATTGCACCGCCTCCTTACCGAGCCAGAGATCGAGCATCACGGCGGAGGGTTTTGCCAGCGGCCAGAGCAGGAGTTGGTAAAAGCGCAGCACCGGAGCAAAGAGCGAGGCAACGCGCAGGGCATGGCGCGAGAAATAGGCCTGCGGAATGATCTCACCGAAGAGGGTGATGACGATGGTTGAAAAGATAAAGGCGATCACGCCCGTCATGACGGAATTGGACAGCAGGGTCAGCAGGACGTTGATCCCGACGTTCCCCCACAGAATCGTCGTCAGAAGAAAGTTGGCGTCCTCGCGCATCTCGTAGATCTTGGCGGCCGCAGTATCGCCTTTGGACATGTCGATCTGCAGGCGCATCTTGCTGATGCTGAAAAACGCGAGGTTGAGCCCGGAGAACATCGCCGATTGCGTGACGCAAAAGCCGATGCCGAGCCAGTTCAGTAGTTCCATTATTTGATCTCCATACCGTATCTTACCCCCGGAGGCTTAAGGTGAAATACACCGGTACAGAGAAGTAGGAGCGCTTTGGATGTCCCAAGCGTCTCGATGGGAATGCCTATGGCCGGATAGGGACAGGTCGTCGCTAGGCACTCCGACGCAAAGCGTGATGGCGCGTGGAAAAACGGACGCTTCCGTAAAGGATTATAACGGCAAAGCGCGCTTAGAAATCATCTCCGAACTCTTTATCCAGCTCTCTTTGGTACGCTTCTTCTTGCTCTATTTGCAGTTGGGATTCTGTTAAAACGGCTTCATGGAGGAACTCGCCGAAGAAGGTTTTGGACTCTGTGTACGCTAAAAAGAAGTAAATGCCCACAACAAGTCCGATCGCGGTGAAAGCCGCGATCATTTTTTGCATCGGATTAAACGTCTGGATCGGCTCTTTTTTACGTATTTCGCAGACGCCTCCCGGACAGTGCTGCGGATCATTCTTGGTGATCGCTTTGTAGATCATACAGCCGACACAGATGGAAAAAGCACTTTCCAGGAACGTCAATGCAAGACAGAGCACGCAGAGCATGACTTTGTAAAAAGTGATGTCCCAGTGCAGCACGAACCAGTAGACCATCGGAAAGGCGATAAACCAGCCGATGGTCCATGCAAAGCGCTTCTGCGTTGCACCGACATACTCGGGTGTCTGATTCTGCACGACAAATCTTCCCAAAAGCAAAGAAGGGGAGTAGTTCGGATTGATTACTCTCGCCAGGAAATCAAACCATAAAAAGGCGAGGTAGACTCTTGCAACGATGATGTGGTTGTATCCGATTCCGACGAAGATGACGATCACCCCCAGCATTCCGAGGATCCCCGCCGCGGCTCTTGCTTCTCTTTCGTTAACGACTCTGACGTCGTACCCGGGAACTTTTTCTCCGTAGTTCAATAACAAACTTTGTAAGTTCAAAAAATTTCCTTTGCTGGCAATGTGATGAAATTTTGATGAGAGTGGAATTATATCAAATTTTTGAATAGAACAAATGTCGAAAAAATCATACTTTCAAGTTTAAAAGTCGGTTTAAAAAACGAAGAATACAGTCCAGGTGATAATGATAGAAGTAGAAGGCACTTTTCGAAGGCGATTTTTTCTAAAATCAAGGCGGAACAGTGCGAAGCGTACTTATGTACGTGAGTGCTGTGACAACGATGAGTTTAGGAAAAAGCGTCGAAGAAAATGGCTCCGGATACTGGATTCGAACCAGTGACCAAGTGATTAACAGTCACCTACTCTACCGCTGAGCTAATCCGGAATCTATGTGGTGGCGGACACGGAGAGATTCGAACTCTCGATACGCGTAAACGTATGCACCCTTAGCAGGGGTGTGGTTTCAGCCACTCACCCACGTGTCCACTGTGTCTCAAAAAAGAGAGTGAGATTATAATCAGAGGGAAATAATATTTCGCTTAAAGGCCCTCGAATATCCTAAAGACGTTCGAGGATCTTTTCGACGACGTAGGCCGGCTCCTCGGCCTGGTAGATCGGGCGGCCGACGACGATGAAGTCGGCGTTCTCTTCGTGCGCCGTCTCGATGGTCGCAACGCGCTGCTGGTCGCCCGCGTCCTCGCCGAAGGGACGGATGCCGGGCGTCAGGGTAATAAAGTCGTCGGAAGTCATCCGCTTGATCGAAGCGCTCTCGAAGACACTGCAGACGACGCCGTCGAGCCCCGCCTCGTGGGCGTCGATGGCGAATTTGTCCGCCGTCTTGGCGATGCTGGCATTGTAGACGTCGTCGAACTCCTCCTCGCTGAAGGAGGTCAGTGCCGTCACCGCCAGTACGAGCTTTTTCAAAAAAGGCGCGCCGTCGCGGATGTAGGAGCGCAGCCCGACCTTGAGCCATACGGGGTAGGCCTTAATCTTCTTCACCAGTGCCAGGTTGGCTTCCATGCTCGGCAGGTCGAGCGCGACGCACAATTCCATCGTCATCCTTTTTGATTCAAATTAGGTACGGAAGTATACCGAAGGGGGGCTAAGGGCACCGAAGTCCCCTAGAGCGTGCAGGCCGGGTCGATCTTGTAGCGCGACAGCTCCCGGCCGCGCGCGTCGATGACGTGCACGGCGCAGGCGAGGCAGGGGTCGAAGGAGTGCACGACGCGCAACACCTCCAGCGGGGCGGAGGGGTCTTCCAGCGTGATGCCGACGAGCGCCTCCTCGTAAGGGCCGCGCACGCCGCCTTTGTCTTTGGGCGAGGCGTTCCATGTCGTGGGGGCGACGACCTGGTAATTGGCGACCTTGGCGTCCTCGATGCGCACGAAGTGCCCCAGCACGCCCCGCGGCACCTCGTAGATGCCGCGTCCCTTCGCTGTTTTCGGCAGGGCGTCGAAGTCGTACTTCGTCCACGTTTGCTCGTCGTAGTACTTGATGTTCTCGATGAGGTCGCTGCAGAAATCGAAGAGGTAGTCGCAGCACACCTGTCGCTTCCATGAAGCGCTCCATGTAAGGTTTGATGACTTTGGAGTCCCGGAGGTAGCCTACGACCATGCGCGACAGCGGCCCGACCTCCATCGCTTTTCCCCGGTAGCGTGGGGCCTTGAGCCAGCTGTACTTGCCCTCCGTTTTCAGGGTACCGTCACTGTTCAGGTCCGTATAGTGCGGTTCCGTCGTGCCGTCGTAGGGCGAGACGGCCGCATCATCAGCGTACCAGGAGCGCGACGCTTCCTCGGTGACGTGCTGTTCGTCGAAGGGTTCGATGTTGTCGAAATCGTGCCCCATAACGACGCCCCCTTCGAAGAGCTGCTGCGCTTTGCCGAAGCGGTAGCCGCCGACGGCCATGAAGTTGCCGCTGCCGCGCCCGTGGCCCGCTTTGATCTCGCCGCAGTACGCTTCGACCGCCATCTTGATGTCGGGCAGGTAGGCACGCTCGATAAAGTCGCGGGCGTCTTTGATGAGGAACATGAAGTCGTTGAGCCGCTGCGGGTTGAGCATGTCCGCGACGCTCGTCACCCCGCCGACGACGAGGTTCTGCGGGTGGGGCGTCTTGCCGGCGAAGATCGCGACGGCTTTGCTCAGGTCGCGCTGGATGCGCAGGGCCTCGAGGTAGTGGTTCATGTGGATGAGGTTCTGCTCGGGGCTGAAGCGGTAGGCGTTGTGCCCCCAGTAGCCGTTGGCGAAGAGCCCGAGCCGTCCTGCTTTGACGAAGGAGGAAAGCTTCTCCCTGACAGCGCTGAGATGCCCCGTCGAACTGCGGTAGGGCTGATCGTGCCAGGTCTGGGCCAGCTCCGCTGTCTTTTCCGGGTCGGCGTCAAGGGCGTTGACGACGTCGACGTAGTCGAGCGAATGCAGATGGTAGTAGTGGATGATGTGGTCCTGCACGAAGAGCGAGAGCGCCACGAGGTCGCGGATGGATTCCGCGTTCTGCGGCGGCACGATGCCGTAGGCGTGTTCGACGGCGCTGACGGAGGCGCGGTAGTGCACGTTGGTGCAGACCCCGCAGATGCGCTGCGCGATCAGCCCGGTGTCCCGCGGGTCGCGCCCCTTGAGAATCGTCTCGATGCCGCGGAAAAGCTGCCCCGACGCCCACGCCTCTTTGACAGTGTTCTTCTCGTCGATCTCGACCTCGATGCGCAGGTGCCCCTCGATGCGGGTGATAGGGTCGATTACGATTTTTTTAGTGCTCATTGGCTTTTTCCTTCTCCTCTTCTTCGAGTTCCCGGTGGTTGGCGTACAGGTCGAAGGCGATCTTGCCTTTGCCGCAGGCGAAACAGCCGTGCCCCGCCTGCACCGGCCAGCTCGTCCCCTCGTTGAATTTCACGAGCGAACAGTTGAGCTCGGCGTAGGGACCCTTGCAGCCCATCTTGAAAAGGCACCAGCCCTTCTTGGCCCCTTCGTCGCCCCATTCGAGCACGAATTCGTCGAGGTCGTAGTGGCCGCGGCGTTCGCAGTTGTCGTGGACCCGGAAGCCGTAGGCCCATTCGGGCCGGCGTTTCTCGTCAAGCTTCGGAAACTCGTCGAACATGATGTAGTGCAGCAGCGTGCCGACGATGTTGATGGGGTTGACGGGGCAGCCGGGGAGGTTGATGACGTCGTCGCGCCCCAGCGCCTCTGCGACGCCGACGGCACCCGTGGGGTTGGGTTCGGCGGCGACGACGCCCCCGTCGAAGGCGCACGAGCCGATGGAGAAAACCGCCGCCGCGTGTTCGGCGGTGCGCCTCAGCAGCTCCAGCCCGGTCTCGCCTCTGGGGCCGATGCGCAGGAATTTTCCGTCCAGCCCGAGGG
>JARROU010000114.1:0-4537 GCA_037383585.1 Campylobacterales bacterium
CTGTTTCCTTTAATAACTACAACCGTTCGAATAGAACGACTGCGCGGACGTGGTGGAATTGGTAGACACGCCAGACTTAGGATCTGGTGCCCAAAAGGTGTGGAGGTTCAAGTCCTCTCGTCCGCACCACCTCTAAAATAATCACTTTCAAGACTTCAAATACTTTTTAAGATTCAACGCGGTCGTCGACAGACCGATTATGACTGAGCGCTTTTCACGCTAAATGGTGCGCCTATGGCTTTTAGTCTTTCTTGTAAAGCGTATATTCGATATCGGTCTTGTCGAGAGAGAATGCCCCTTTTGTCAACAGCCCGATCCCGGGCACGAGGATGACAACAAGGCCGATCAGATCAAGCGTCCCGGTCGTATTCAGGTGATAGCCGACCGTTTCATTGAAATCCTCATATCCATCCGCTTTGCACGCGACATGCACATTGTCATTCCTGTAAACTTTTGTCGTTGCATTATTCTCTACCCGCACGCCGTTTACATAGACTTTGCTGTTTTCCGGGACACAATGTACCCTAAGCCCCTGCTTATCCGGCTGCATCGTAGAGCAGCCGCCTAAAATCATGCCGATGGACAGCAGAACGGTCAGCGTTTTTTTCATCCATAGTTCCTTTTTTGGAACATATTAGCACAATCGCCGAAAGCAAAAAAGGAGAGGCGACATTTCTTGCGAAGCGAATGTGGAATGTAGTTTAGCAGCCTGTCCCCTTTTATCCTCACCCTATACCATCGAATTTTCAATCCGATTTTCCCGAAAACATTTTCCCCTGATCGAACCGGTCGATAAAGAGCAGCATGACCGGCAGCACAAACATATCCGTCAGCAGCGAAATAAAGATCAACATGGCACTGTAGGTACCGATGAGCTGCAGCGTGTGCACCTGTGCAAACGAGAGCGCGGCGAACATCAGGATCAGGATCACCGAACCGATGATGACCGGGATCCCCGCGTAAAAATACATCTTTTCCAGTGCATGTTTCCGGCTTCTGCCGAAATACCTTCCCCTGAAATACTTGTATGCAAAATGGATCGTCGCATCCGAAGCCAGCCCGACGGAGATCGTCATTGCAATCAGCATCTCCAGGCTGAGCGGGATGCCCAGCAGTTTGACAATAAGCCCAAACCAGGCGATCGGAATCGCGTTGACGATGAAACCGACGAACACCATCGCCTTGGAGCGGAAAATCCACCCGGTGATCACCCCGATGATCAGCAGGGCCGTCAGGAGCGACGTCATCAGCAGAACGGTTTTACTGAATTTCGCACTGTTGAGCAGGGTTTCGTGATCGACAAAATAGATGTCCAGCGGCTCGTAATGCGAAAGCCAGTCGATCAGCTCGATCTTGTTGATATCGAAGAGATTGATCCGGATATTGACCCCATTCCCGTCAACGTATTTCTCACTGAGCCCGTAAAGATCGAGGTAGAAAAGCGCCTGCAAAAGCGCCTCTTCATCCAGCGTATCCGTCTGGGTGTTTGATGCGTTGAGACTCTTGACGATCGAGGAGAGTGACGTCACCTCGCCCAGATCATCCTCGAACTGCCCGCGAAGGTCTTCCGTGAAACGGTCAATGGATCGGATCAGCTCCATATCAATGCGCTCATAGGGAATCTTTAACTCGATCTGATCGTTTTTTACATTGAGTTCGAAGAACGTATTGCTCTTGCCGTAAATCATGTAGCCGCCGAGCGCAATCAACGCGAACGTCATCCCCAGGAAGACATAGAGGAATTTTTTGCTGTAATGCAGCTCGCTCGACGCGAGCAGAAGCCCCAATTTTGCATAAGGGACATGGGTGTGTTCGAGCTCGAAATAGCTCAACAGCGCCGGCAGGAACGTCAGGTTGATGATGTAGCCGACGATCGAGGAAAAGATAACGCTGAGGCTCAAAAGCCGTACGATGTCCGAATCGATAAACACCAGGCTTCCCAGCCCCAATGCGGTGATGACCGAGGTCCAAAGCGCGGGTGCCATGCTGCGCTCCAGCATCCGGTTCAGGGCGTTCTTACGGTCATGCTTGTACTGGGAAACGTGCCATCGGTAATAGAAGTAGAGAAAATCCACCATCGCGATGCTGACGGTGATAAAGGGCATGGTCAGGTGCATGACGTCGATCCCGGCCGTCAGATAGATCAACGTAAAGGTGAACACCGTGCTCAGCGAGATGACGAGCAGCGCACTGACGGAGGAGATGTAGTTCCGGAACAAAAGCCTGAACAGCAGGACCATCGTCAGGACGATCAGCGCCAGATAGGTCAGGTTGCGCTGCCAGTCGATCTCGTCCACCGTCGTATCGTAGCGGTACTCCCCGGGGATATCCAGCGTGCTGATGTCGATCGGCTTTTGCGAACTGATGAAGAAACGGAACGTCCTGAAATCCTTGTCGACGACGTTGCAGTAGGCGTTGTGCACCTCTTTGACCAGCAGTTTCAGCCGGTAGGCATCCAGGTCGCCGACGTTGACAATGCCCACCATCTCTGAGTCGTCCGAATGTTTGTGCGTCTGCCCCAGATCGTTGCTGAACAGCGAAGAGACTTTTTCCACCCCGTCCAGGACGGAGAGTTGTTCATTAAGTGCGCCGAGCTTCTGTTTCGTCTCGTCATCAAATGCGGTGATATGAACGGTCAGTTTGGAGAGACTGTGGGTCTGAAAGTTCCGGCTTTCTGTCTTTTTCAATTCGCTGGAGTCCTTGAGCCAGAACAGTGCATCCGATGAGAGAATCTTGGGTTGATACAAGATGACGGCCAGCACAACGAACAGAAGATACGAGGCAATGATATAGACCCGGTTTACGGCCACGAAGTTCACGTAGCGCATGACGTTCGGCGTTTCGTAATACATGTTTTCCCCTCGCTATTTCGGTTTCGCCACGATCAGATAGGGGCGTTTATACACATCGATCTCGCGGGCTACCGCGGCGATCTTTGAAATTTGCTGTCGGCTCGCTTCGACCATACCGGCGTCCACGTGCGCTTTGTCGACCATCACCTTCAAAAGCAGCTCTGCCGGCTTCTTCGACGCATAGATCGTTGAGACCATCGCTTCGGAGTGCAGCCTCGGGATGCTGTAGAGGAAAACGTAGTATCGGTATTTTGTCAGCATCTTCTCGTTCCGAGAGACCATCGCCATGAATTTCCGGGAATAGGGGCAGAGGGGATCGACGAAAACGTACACCTCCGTTTTCCCCTCCCCGAGGACAATCGCATCTTTTTTGATGCTTTCCAGAAGCGGGATTGTCCGTTCGTAGGGGAGCCTCTTATGCGTCTTCACTTCATTGGCATGCAAGAGCATCGGAATCAAAACCAATAAAAAAAGTAATCTTTTCATAGCTAGATTGTAGACTACTTATATTACATTTTTGAAATTTTGTCTGATCACTTTTTAGACACAGGATTCGGAGCTCCGAATAGCGCGGCCATTCTGAAAGAAGTTTTTGGAAACTTTAAGCTTTTTAGCGGATAATTACGCTCTCTTTTAGTTACCAATGTGCGTTCGTGGTGGAATTGGTAGACACGCTAGATTCAGGTTCTAGTGGCTTAACGGCCGTGGAGGTTCAAGTCCTCTCGAGCGCACCATCCTTTCAAATCATTCAAATCAAACTCTTCTTTTTAAAATACAAAATCTGATTAAATTACACCATCGTCTCTGAGACTCTTCACGTCCGGATTGCATTTGATCTTGTGCGCCATGTCGACTTTTTCGAATCCCTCAAGCTCCCCTTTGCTCGCCACGGTCGCATTGCGAAACCCCTCCCCTTTGTTCAGGTAGACGTTGAACCCGTTCTCATAAAGCGCCAGCCGCGTCCGTAGCGCCGTCGAATAGGTGGTGACGACGCTCTGTTCATGCGTCAGACGCGCGATCTCGGCAAAATACTCCGACGTCCACAGCAGCGGATTGTGTTCGGGGCTGAAGGCATCCTGGTAGACGATGTCAAAAGGCGCATCGAGGGTCGGAAGCACCTTGCGGGCGTCGCCGAAGAGCACTTTGACGCTTACCGTCTCGTCTTCATAGTTCCCCGTTTCACTGACGGCGCGGATGATTGGCAGAAACGGCTCGAAGCTTTCGGGGTATTCGAAATCCTTAAGCGAGCGTACCAGTACTTCGTCCATCTCGGGCGAGACGATCTCGACCGTTTTCCGGATGCCGTTTTGACGCATATAATAGAGGGTCGAGAGCGTATTGAACCCCAATCCGAAACAGATATCGAGGATGCGCAGCGACGGCGCATCTTGAAAACAGGAAAAGGCGGGAATGACATGCTTCTGCAGCGACTCCGTCAGCGCCCCGTCTTTGGTGGAGTGGTAGTGTTCCTCATATTCAACGGAATAGGCCGTAAACGTGCCGTCATCGCTTCGGACACGCCGGTGCTGTGCATCGTCAAAACCTGTCATTTACAGTCCGTTGCCCCACATGTGCATCTTTTTCGCCATCACAACCGTCACCCCTTCGCCCATATCCTCGATGACGTTCGCGGCGCGGAAATCGATCTTTTCGAGCAGGGCGAACTGCGCTTCGGTGTCGGCCGC
>JARROU010000115.1:0-8965 GCA_037383585.1 Campylobacterales bacterium
GTTGTAAAAATACTGATCGTGATATGTTATTGTATTTTATTTCCAATAAAGATACAATGTCTGTCCAACAGGAGAAGATATACGCATGAAGCTATTGAAAATAATCGTCATGATCACAGGCATTGCTGCACTGACCGCTATTTTGATCATCATGCTTATGGGATACAGCATTACCAAAGGGGCCGAGGCGATCTTTGAGAAGGCCAACGCGGACGTGACCCAGACGGTCACACATGCTGACGGCAAAACGGTCGTCATTGTCCCGCTGCACAACACCACAGGGATAAAGTATGAACACATCGCGTTGTGCACACCGCCGGAACGTCAGAACGACCACTTCTTCAAACAGGTGATCGCCGAGCAGGCATCCTCGACAAGTACGATGTGTATCGACGGCTTCTGCACAGTGACCATCGACATCCCGGAACACCAGGAGAAACCGGACGCGGTTTTCATGTATGTCAAGGATTCGAGCGGAGCGTGCAAAAAAAGCGCATTGACAACCGGGGGCCGCTTCACGGTATTGGAACAGAAGGCGACGATTGAATTCACCGATGAGTTGAAGCAGGCACTCGGGATCTCGGGGGATACTTACGAAATCAGCAGCGAGCACAGCACCGGCCGCATGGCATGGCAGTTGATGGGTACAAGGAAAGTCACCTTCACCTACAACGAAAAACCCGCTTCAGACGTCCTCTTCATCAACGGCAAAACCGTGGCGAAGATACAGTTCCTGTAACGTAACGGTGCACGCGCTTGCCAGGTTTGTCGGTTTCGTGTCAAGCCGTCCAAAAGTAGAGGAACGAAAAATCAGTATTTCAACCCGACCTTTTTCAGTGCCGCATTGATGTGCCGGACCTGCACGTTCCGGTCGCGGCACCAGTCCGGCGCGATCAGGGTGGCGTCGTCAATCCCCGCCGTAATGCGCTGTACCGAGACATGCTTCGGCTTCATCTGCACCGCTTTGATAAGGGTGTCGATGTATTCCTCTTCCGTGATCGGCGTGAACTCGCCGCGGGCATATTCGTTGGCCAGCGCTGTACGCTTGACGACATAAAGCGGATGGTACTTCACCGAATCGATGCCCCATTCGTACGCTCTTTTCGCCGTTTCCAGCATCATATCCTGCGTTTCGCCCGGCAGACCGAAAATCAGGTGTCCGCATACTTTCAGTCCGGCAGCCTTGCTCTTCTTGATCCACGTTTCGACGTTGGCGCTGTCGTGGCCGCGGTTGATGCGCTCGAGCGTTTCGTCGTAGACGGACTGAATGCCGTACTCCACCCAGATCTCTTTTGTTTTTGCAAGCGTTGACAGGTAGTCCAGTGTTTCGTCGGTGATGCTGTCCGAACGCGTCCCGATGCTCAGACCGATCACATCTTCGAAAGAGAGCGCTCTGTCATAGAGCGCCTTGAGCGTCTCGAAAGGGGCATAGGTGTTGGTAAAAGACTGGAAATAGACAAGGAACTTCGTCACACCGTATTCGCGTTTCAGGCGCTTCGAATGCACGTTAAACTGTTGTTCTAGCTGTTCAAGCTGTTGGGAAAGGAACGGGTTTTCTTTGCTCTCAAGGCTCAGGTGAAACCCCTTGAGCGGCTGGACCTTGTCCAGGCTCGGACTGAACGAGTCGTTCTCGCAGAAGGTGCAGCCGCCGCGTGCGACGGTGCCATCGATGTTCGGGCAGGTAAACCCGGAGATGGAGACGGGTACCTTGAACACCTTCTCGCCGAATCGCTCCTGCAGGTAGGTACCGAAGGTATAGATCTGTTGCGGCTGCAAACCCATTCCTAGACGATGTACTCGCCGGTGAAGCAGGCCGTACAGTATTCGCTGGCTTCCGCCTTCACGCTGCGCATCAGCGCCTCATTGCTCAGGAACGCCAGCGAGTCGGCTTCGATGTAATGGCAGATCTCTTCGATGCTCATATTGGCTGCGATCAGCTTCTCCTTGTTCGGCGTGTCGACCCCGTAGAAACACGGATCGGTCGTCGGTGGGCTGGAGATACGCATATGCACCTCCGCCGCACCGGCTTCTTTGAGCATGCGCACGATGCGGCGGCTGGTCGTACCGCGGACAATGGAATCGTCGATGACGATCAGGCGCTTACCTTCAATCAGTTCGCGGATCGGGGAGAGTTTCATCTTGACCTTGAGATCACGCATCTCCTGCGTCGGCTCGATGAAGGTCCGTCCGACATAGTGGTTGCGCATGATCCCCATCTCGTACGGGATACCGCTCTGCTGTGAATAGCCGATGGCCGCCGGCACACCGCCGTCGGGGACCGGAACGACCATATCCGCTTCGATCGGCTGTTCCTTGGCCAGTTCGATTCCCATGTTCTTACGCTTTTGGTAGACGTTCTTGCCGAAGACTTCGGAATCGGGGCGGGCGAAATAGACGTATTCGAAGATACAGTGTTTCGGCGTCGCCTCGAACAGTTTGAGCGATTGAGGCGCCTTTCCTTTTTCGAAAATAAGCATTTCGCCCGGTTCAACGTCACGGATGTAGGTCGCGCCGATCAGATCGAAGGCACAGGTCTCCGACGCGACGACATAGCCGTCGCCGATGCGTCCCAGTGAGAGCGGACGAAAGCCGAAACGGTCGCGGACGGCGAACATCTTGCTCCGGCTAAGGAAGACGAGCGAGAACGCCCCTTCGATTTTCTTGACGGCATCGATAATACGGTCTTTGAGCTTTCGCTGGTCGCTTTTCGCGATCAGGTGAATCAGGTTCTCCGTATCCATCGAGCTCTGGAAGATGGCGCCCTGCTCGATCAGTTTGTTGCGGACCTCCTGGGCATTGGTCAGATTGCCATTGTGGACAATCGAAATCTGCCCGAGATCGTAATTAGCGTGCACGGGCTGTGCATCAAGGATGGAATCGTCTCCCGCCGTAGAATAGCGGGTATGCCCGATGGCCATGTGCCCTTTGAGGGTCACCAGCTTCTGCTCGTCGAACACCTGTGTGACGAGACCGCGGTCTTTGATCGTATGCAGACGTTCACCATCGCCCGAGCTGATCCCCGCAGCTTCCTGACCCCGGTGCTGCAGCGAGTGCAGCGAGAAGTAGGCCAGTTTCGATGCTTCGGGATGATTGAAGATCCCGACGACAGCACACTTTTCGTTAAGAGATTGACGCATGTTTTTCCTTTATCAAAGCCCGAGACAGTCGGCGATGGAATACAGCCCGTTTGGCTGTGTATTCAACCATTTGGCCGCCCGGATGGCGCCCTTGGAAAACGTGTTGCGGCTCGTCGCGGTGTGATTCAGCTCGATGAACTCCCCGTCGTTGTAGAATCCGACGGTGTGACGGCCTACGATATCGCCCCCGCGCAGTGCCATCACGGCGATCTCGTCCTCGGTCCGCTCGCCGATGTTGCCGTTGCGTCCGCTGACACGTACCTTGTCCAGATCAAGTCCGCGTCCCGCCGCCGCCGATTCTGCCAGCGTCAGCGCCGTACCGCTCGGTGCGTCCTTTTTGTGCCGATGGTGCATCTCGACGATCTCGATATCAAAGCCCTCGAGCGTTTTGGAAGCCAGGTTGACCAGTTTGCCCAGCAGCGCAACGCCCAGGGACATGTTGGTCGCATAAAGTACCGGGGCGACCGCGCTCACCTCTTTGAGCAGATTGAGCTGATGCACGCTGAGACCCGTCGTTCCGCTCACCAGCGGTTTCGGGGTCTTCAGCAGGGCCTCCATCAATGTCTGCGCCGCCTCGGGCAGCGAGAAATCGATAATGATGTCCGACGCCGCGATAAAGGCATCGACATCGTTCGTCACCAGTGTCCCCTCCGGCAGCGCAGCGTTGAACTCACTGCGGGCGAAGACCGCGGCAAGCTCCAGTGCTTCCTCCGCGGCGAGATCCTCGATCAGCAACCGGCCAACGCGACCGCTGGCGCCGTATATTCCGACTTTTACCATACTCATCCTCTATGCGTTTTGTTTTTCATCCACGTAGGCGATCGCCTGCAGCGCCGCCGTCGCCCCGTCGCCCGCGGCGCACACGACCTGTTTGGGCGCTTCGATGCGCAGGTCGCCCGCGGCAAAAAGCCCCGGTGTGCTCGTGCGCATGCCGAGATCGACGATGACCTGGCCCCACTCATTGACGTCGCACAGCCAGCTGCCGTCGTCTTGTTTCAAGACGGCGTTGTTCACGTTGTAGCCGACGAAAGTAAAGACCCCGGGCACTTCCAGCTCGCGTGTCGACGACTGGTCGCAGCACTCGATGTGCAGACCCGTCACCCCCATCGCATCGCCGTAGACCTCTGTGACCTGGGAGTTGACGATCCGTTCGATGTTTTCCGTTTTCATCACCCGCTCGACCGTGCTCGGGGCCGCACGGAACGTATCGCGACGGTGAATCAGGTAGACCTTCGAACAGATTTTCGAAAGATATAAGGCCTCTTCCAGCGCCGTATCCCCACCGCCGATAACGGCGACTTCCTTGTCCTTGTAAAAGAACCCGTCGCAGGTCGCACAGGTACTTACGCCCCGGCCCAGGAATTCTTCCTCGCCTTTGAAGCCCGCGCGCTTTGGGCCCGTACAGACGATGACGCTCATCGCCTGGTCTACTTTTCCATCCCCGCGCACAATCGAATAAATGCCCTCCGCGTCACGTGTGACTTTGGTGACTTCGACCATCTCGTGCCTGAGGCCGAAACGCATGCACTGCTCCGGCCACGGCATCATCAGGTCCATCCCCGAAACCTCGCCGGTCACTCCCGGGTAGTTTTCGATCTCGCTGCTGCCCGTGATCTGGCCTCCGGGCATTCCTTTTTCAAACATGACGACGTTTTTCAGTCCGCCGCGCGTGGTATAGAGCCCCGCCGTCAGCCCTGCGGGACCGCCTCCGATAATGGCACAATCGAGCATGAAACACCCTTTATTTTATCCCTGTATTAATGGAGAAATAATATCGCTAAGATACTAAAGATGGACTTTGATGCGGAAGCAGAGAGGAGATTAAAGTTGGAGTGCAGGCGAGTGCCTGCATCCGGATTAGAGCTGGGCGTTGATTTTTTCTTCGAACGCCTGCTTGGAAGCGGCACCGATCATCTGATCAACCACTTCACCGTTTTTGAAGATCATGACGGTTGGGATGGAACGGATACCGAATTTAACCGCGATGTCCTGTTCTTCATCCGTATTGACTTTCGCGATCGTCGCTTTGCCTTCATACTCTTCGGCCAGTTCTTCGATGACCGGCGCGATCATGCGGCACGGTCCGCACCACGGTGCCCAAAAGTCAACCAGTGTGACACCCTCTTTTACTGTATCTTCAAATGTTGCTGCCGTCAGGTCAACATATTTTCCCATTTTTGAATCCTTTCGTAGAAATCGTATTTTCATTATACCCGCGAAATTTTAAAATGTAAACGTCGCGATGATAATTTGGTTACGAATTTTAAATCGGAGTAATTTTATCTTATTTAAAATAAACCGTTTCTGAAGGATTTTCAGAGCGTGACATTCTCAAGCAGTTCGCACCTTCCGCCGCTGACGATGACCGCATCAAGAGCGTAATCGATATCAAGGCGGTGCTTTTTCATATACGCTTCCGCCGTCATCAGGATCTTGCGTATTTTTGCCGGGGTGATGTTGTTCGCCGCCTGTTCGTACGTCGGGGCGCTTTTGACCTCGATGACGTGCAGGACATCGTCACGCATCGCCAGGATGTCGATCTCCCCGAAGCGGCTGCTGACGTTGCGGTCGACGATGCGGAACCCTTCGGTGCGCAGAAACTCGACGGCCTTCTGTTCGGCGGCGTCCCCGACGGCACGGCTCATACCGGCTCTGCTTCGACTTTGATGGATTTGAACGCCGCCGTAAGGATCAGCTCGTCGCGCTTGTCCCCGAAGAGGGCGTTGATACGCGAAGCGGCATGGTGGAAGGTCGCGAACAGCGTTCCCGGCTGCACCTTGTCGGTCACCTTGACCGTCAGCGGCGCCGATGCGCCGTGCTCCGTGCGCAGGATCGCTTTTTCCGTCGGGAACGCGGCCGCATCCGCCTCGCTCACAAGCAGAATATCCTCGTCGTAGCGCTTGTTCAGCTTTTCGCTCGCCTTGGTCTGCGCGGCGTTGTTGTAGTGCGCCAGCGTCCGCCCGGTGGTCAGATAGAAGCCGCCATCGATTTTTTTCTTCCGGATCAGCTCCGGAACCATCCCGCGCGGTTGGTACTGATGGTAATGGAACTCCCCCAGACCGTCCGGGGTCCGGAAGTCCAGCAGGTGCAGCACCGGCGTGTCCTCGGTGTAGACCGGCCACTGCAGCCCGCGCTTGCGGTGGCGCTGCAGCCGCATGTACGACGCGCCGCTGAAGCGGCGGTGGGCCACCTCGCGCACCTCGTCCCACACCTCGGAACTGTCTTTGTAGTCGTAGCTGCCGCCCATCTTGTTGTCGAGCATCTGGATCACTTCCCAGTCGTCGGGCAGATCGGAACGCACCAGCGGCTGCGACAAATGCAGACGGCGCATCGCGTTGACATAGACCCCGGTCTTTTCATAGGCCGATTTGACGCCGACGACGATGTCCGCGCGGTTGGCGACATCGTTCATCATGATCTCCTGTACCATCAGGAACTCCAGCGCCTCGAACGCGGCGTCGATCTTGTTGAGGTTCGGGTGGATATGGGTGATGTCCTCGCCCATGTTGAGCACCGCCTTGATCTTGCCCTCCAACATCGCGTCGACGAGCTGCGGCGTCATCAGCCCCTCTTCTTTGGGCTTCTGGTAATCGGGGTCGTAATAGGGAAGACACCCCATATCGCAGGCGCCCTGCACGTTGTTCTGCCCCCGCAGCGGCATCAGCCCGGCACCCGTCATACCGATATTGCCCGTCAACAGCGCCAGGTGCGTGATCGCCATGACCGCATAGGAGCCGTCTAGGTGTTCCGTGATGCCCAGCCCCCAGAAGATCATCGATTTTTTGACCGCGTATTCGCGGGCAATGTTCGGAATCAGTTTTGAAAGGTGCTCGAAGCCGCTGACCTGCTTGAAGTACTCCGGATCGGTGTACGGATCGTTCAGGATCTTCTCTTTGTAGGCCTCGAACCACTTCGTGCGCGTTTCGATAAACGCCTCGTTGTAGAGCTCCTCTTCGATGATGACCCGGGCCATCATATTGAGGATCAGCAGGTTCGCTTCGTGCGGGATGATCGCCTTGTGCTTGGCGAACTTCATCAGCTTGATATCGCGGACGTCGATGACGGCGAGATTATGGTGCTTCTGCGCCGCCTCGACGATGCGGTTCGCGACGATGGGGTGCGCCTCGGTCGTATTCGAGCCGATCACGATCATGAACTCCGTCTCGTAGATGTCATTGTACGGGTTTGTCGCCGCCCCCTCTCCAATCGTGGTGCGCATGCCCTTGAGGCTCGGGCTGTGGCAGACGCGGGCACAGTTGTCGACGTGCGGAGAATGCATCGTGTGGCGGGTGAATTTCTGGAACAGGTAGGCGCTTTCGCAGCTCGTCCGCGCCCCGCCGATCGCGCAGAAGCTTTTCTCTCCGTATTTTGCCTGGATCTCGCGCAGCTTCATCGCCGCGGCCGTCGTCGCCGTCTCGACGTCGCATTCAAACCAGGTTTCATCGAACGCCTGCAGTTTGCCCTGCACGGCGTCGGCGATCACGGGATTCTTCTCCAGGAACGACTTTCGGATGCGCGGTGCACGGAGCCGGTTGGCGTCGGTGACGAAATCGAAACCGTATTTGCCCTTGATGCAGAGTTTCCCCTGCGAAACATACCCGTCCGCCGAAGCCCCGATCTTGACGATCTGGTTGTTTTCGACGTGTCCCTCGATATCGCAGCCGACCCCGCAGTAGGTGCAGACGCTGTCGATCACTTCAACCGAATTGCCCATATTACATCCTGGTGAAACGCCCCTTCAAACCCCCTTGGACGGCGTTGAAAAGGTGCCTGAAATCATTTTGCTAAGTCTAGCGCCTGCGCGCTTAATCCGCCGTGGCCCATCCTTAAATCGCGTATTGTTTCAACATAGTATAATAAAATCCGAAAAGGAGATTGCATGCAAAAACTCAGCGGGTTCAAACGGCGTTCCACGGCACTGAAAACAATGCTCTTCGCCTATGCGGTCGGCTTCGCAAGTCTCGGCTGCGTTCAGATGCCCCTGCTCGGTTACGGCTCGGCCGCTTTATTCGCAGCGGCCTTCGTGCTTTTGGGCTACACACTCTGGTGGTTTGCCCGGCCCGCCGCGCCGAAGGAGTATGTGCTGTTCGGACTCTCCCTCGTCGGGATCGGCTTCCTGTCCGCCCTGCTCTATGTCTTCGGAAACGAGATCGCGGTTTTCAAAAGTCTGCAGCTGCACGGCAGCGTCACGGAGCCGCGACGGCTCGCGTACCGCAATACCCTGCTGCTGCTCCTGGCGATCCATACTGCCGCCGTTGTGGCGACAAGTGGTCTATTTTACGCCCTTTTTCGGTTCGGCAAAGCCGGCATCGCACGCACCTTTTTCCTCGGATGGGCTCCGATGCCCGCACTGTTTCTGCTGATGCATCTTTACGACTTTTTGCTGCCCTCGGTCTCGGCGGCGAATCTACTGCTTCTTTTTGCCGGATGGCTGTTGCTGACGGCCGCGGTCGGCTACGGAAGCTATCAACTGACCGCAGGCAGGGCTTCCTACGTTGCCGTCTTCACATCCCTCACATTTTTCGCACCGCCGATCGGGGGCACCGCATTTGTCTTGTTTGTTTTTTTAAGCATCCTCATGCCGCCGGTCAAAGAGGAAACGCCCGATTAGATGCCGACGGCCGGGGGTCGGAAACCGCTGTATTCCAAACAGCTCAGAGACGCCGAAGCCGATCTGAAGTCCCATGCGTCTGCACTCGAGGCGATCGAGACGAAAATACGCTCGATCGATCCCGGCAGTTCAGGGGCGATCGATGTCCTCAGAAGGCTGGAAACGAAAAAATCGGAATGTCTTGTCAGAAAAGTGGCCGCAGAAGAGGCGCTCGATC
>JARROU010000116.1:0-7097 GCA_037383585.1 Campylobacterales bacterium
GGCAGCGCCTTTTCAACGCTGCCGCGCGGCGTAATGACGCGGCTGCCGCCCCAGAAGCCGAGCCCGTCTTCGAAACCGACGCGGTTGACGAAGACGACATAGGCGTTCGCGAGCTGGGCAAGGGATTTGAGCAGCGAATCCCATTGGCCTTCGATGGCCAGCCCTTCGTCATCGAACCCCCGCGCCGGCGAATTGGCGACGACATAGACGAATTCCGGTTTCAGCGCCGCAACGTCCGCCATTGTCTGCGCCCGCCAAAGATCTTCGCACACGAGCATGACGCTTCGGCCGTATGCCGTATCGAACGCTTCGATACTGTTCCCTTTGAAAAAGTAGCGCGCTTCTTCGAACATGCCGTAATTGGGAAGATGGAGTTTCCGGTGCAGCCGGATCAATTCACCGCCGCTGAAATAGCATGCGGCATTATAGGTGCGCCCGTTCTCTTTGAGTGCGGCCCCGATCACGATATCGCATGCGTCGCTCGCTTCCGCAAGCGGCGCAAGTTCTTCGATCTTCCAGGCGTCTTCGTAGACTTTGTCCTGCAGCAGGTAGCCGTTGAGTGCCAGCTCCGGAAAAACGATCACGTCACTGTGCTCGGAATGGTCCGCGATCAGCGTCAGGCTTTCGTGCAGGTTGGACCGGTTCAGCCTCGGGGCGTTTTGAACGAGCGTAACGGTCATGCGAGTGCGTCGAGCGTTGCCTGCAGCGAGTCCATATCAAACACGTTAAACGTTTTCATCTCTTTGGCGATACGGCGGTTGAGTCCGGCAAGCACCTTGCCGTTACCGAATTCGATCGCGAGATCGACCTGCGGCGCGATTGCGGCAACGGACTGCTTGTAGCGCACCGGATAGATCAGCTGTTCGCTCAGCAGTTCGATCGCCTGCTGCTTCGTGTGGTACGGTTTCGCCGTGACGTTGGAGACCACCGGGGCGTCGAAAGGATCATGCAGAACCTTCTCGAGCTCAGCGCGCAGCGGGTCCTGTGCTTTTGAGAGCAGCGGGCAGTGGCTGGCAACGGACATGTTCAACAGCAGGGCACGTTTCGCTCCGGCCTCTTTGAACGTCGCTTCCAGGCTCTGAAGGTCCGGTTTCAGGCCGGCAACGACCAGCTGACCGTCCTGGTTGTAATTCGCAGGCCACACCTGCTTGTTCTCTTTATTGCGGGCATCGGTACAGATCGCCTCAACCGCCGCATCGTCCAGACCGACGATGACCATCATTCCCGCTTCGACGCCTTCGCACGCACTTTGCATCAGCTGGCCGCGTTTATGGACCAGTTCGACGGCGTCGAGGTAATCGATCGCACCGGCGGCGCAGACCGCGGAGACTTCGCCGAGCGAATGTCCCAGAAGCAGTTCGGGTTTGGTCGGACGGCGTTCCTGGAACAGCTTGTACGCCATCATCGACACCAGCAGGATCGCCGGCTGCGTGTAGGCCGTCTGGTCCAGCTTTTCGTTTTCCTCGAACATCAGCGCCTTGAAATCGACACCGATACGGTCACTGGCCTTCTCGACCATCTCTTTCGCGTAATCCGACGCCTCGTAGAACGCCTTGCCCATCCCGACACTCTGGCTCCCCTGGCCCGGGAATACCATTGCGATTTTTTGACTCATTCTTCCTCCTGAATTATTATTCTTGCAGACCGTACTGCTCATTTTCCGCAATCTTTTTGCGCAAGGTGTTGCGGTTGAGCCCCAGGCGTTCCGCCAGCTGCAGCTGCGACTTGAACTTCCGGAGCCCCATGCGGATCAGCGGCACTTCATACAGGTGCAGAAATTTTCGGTAATCGTTGTGAGACCCCATGTTATTCTGTAAAAAGCGTTCCATCACCTGGATGACTTCGCCTTCGCCGACCCCGCCCAGGAGCCGCTCGAAATAGATCTGTTTGCGCAGCGAGTAGGCATTGGCACTGAGATCGGGTTTTTTGCTTTCGGGTGCGCTTTCGCTCTTCATGTCGAAATTCCGGTCCGCTTCGGCACTGAAGTGCGCGATAAGCAGTTCGACGTCTTCGGGGCGATCCGCCAGCGGGGGCAGTGCGATCTTGACACTGAAGAACTCCTGCAGCGTATCGGAAAGATACTCCGACGAAGCCGTGGCAACCAGTCGCACCTTCTCGGATCGGATCCGTTCCAGCAAAAGGGTGATATTGGGGCAGTGTTCAATATGCGTCAAAACAACTTCGTCATTGCTTTCAAGCGCATTGAGCACATTCTCGAACTCCCGTGCATCCAATACGACTGCGTGGGGCAGGATGACGCGTGCAAGCGTCTGTTTGCCCGTCCCCCTGGCTCCGCTTATAAGTGCATTGACCTGAAGGGTCTTCAGCAGCGTCGCCGTCCGCAGCGCTTCGGTCGAAGCGTGAGATGCCGCCAGAAAATCAGTGGCAGCCACAGCTGGATCCGCCGCCGCCGCAGCAGCCGCTGTCATCGACTTTGTTCTCTGCCGGTACGCCGCTGGAGAGTTCTTCCGCAGACGCATCACGGACGTTGTTGATCGTGACGCTGAACATCAGATCTTTGCCCGCCATCGGGTGGTTGAAGTCTACGACGACGCTGTCGCCTTTGATCTCTTTGACGACGACCTGAACCGTACCGCCGTCTTCACCCTGACCGTACAGGGTCATTCCTTCCTGAAGGTCGATGCCCGCGAACTGCTCTTTCGGTACATCCTGAGTCGCTTCGGGGTTGTATTCGCCGTAAGCATCTGCCGCTTTTACGAGGACGTCGCCTTTATCGCCGGCGTTCATCTCTTTGATGCCCGCTTCGAGGCCCGGGATGATCTGTCCTTTGCCGAACATGAATACGAGCGGCTGACCGCCGACGTTGGAATCGACGACTTTGCCGTCTGCCTGGACTTCATATTCGATAGATACTACTTGGTTCGTTTCAATAGCCATAATGATTACCTTTGCTGAAAATTTAGGGATTTTATCTTTATCTAACTATAGCGCGGCTGAATAAATAGCGCTATAACTGCCTACAAAGTATTCAAAAGCGCTTCGGCTTCCGCCGCTTCCGCGCTTGCTGGATATTTTGCACGCAGGGACTGAAGGAACTTTCTGGCATTGTCCGTATCCCCGAGGTGCTGCATGCATTCGGCGCTGTGCAGCATCAGTTTCGGCATATACGAAGCCTTGTCATACCGGCGCGCGCTCTCCTTGTAGTACGAGAGGGCTTTCGACCAGTTTTTGCGGTAATGCCACATCTCCCCGACCATGAAATGGGCATACGCAGGCTTGTAGTTCCGGCGTATCAGCTCTTCGTAGATCGGGATCGCCGTCTTGAAGTAGAGCTTGTCATAACTGCTTTTGGCTTCTTTGGCAAGGGTTTTGCTTGACTTGGAAGCATACGGGTCCGCAGAAGAGTCGGACGCAACGCTTTTGAGCGTTTTGGAAAGATCGCGTTTGAACGCATTGACCTCGTTGACCAGACGGTTGTACTCGTCTTTGGAAACATAATCGGCGCTGATCGTATCCACCTGGGTCGCCAGCGTCTGCAGCAGCGTTTTAAGCGAAAGGATGTTCGCCTCTTGTGCGCGGACTGCCTCTTCCAGAGCCGCGATCTTCTCGTCGCGAACACGCGAACTGTTCTGTTCCGCTTCCAGATCGCCCATTTTCATCTTGTTGCTCTGGGCTTTTTCCGCCAGGCCTTCGATAATCGTCTGTAATCCGTCAATGCGTTCACGAAGGCTTGTGAGCTGCGCACTGTTCTCTTGGGATTTTCGTTTCGTACTTTGAAGGTTCTGGCGGTTTTCGACAATTTTCTTTTCGGTGTTTGTCAGGCCGTAGGGCTGATCACTGTCAAGGTTGCCCGCGCCGAATACGGAAGGCTCGGATGCCTGCGCGCTCAGCAGCAGGACACCCGTTAATAGAGGAATATAACGTTTCATTGTTTCCGGTTACGGAAGCAGTTTGAAATCGTCGCGGCGGTTTTTGGCCCAGCACTCTTTTGTTTTTTCGACGCAGACCGGGTTGCTCTCACCGTAGCTGACCATCGTGATGCGCTCTGCATTCACGCCTTCTGCGATCAAGGCGTCTTTTGCCGCTTTTGCACGCTTGAGTCCGAGTGCGAAGTTGTATTCGTCGCTGCCCCACTCGTCACAGTTCCCTTCGATCTTAATGTTGAACTTTGCCGCTTTCGCAACGGCAAGTGCAGCGTTGGAGCTCAGTTTTTCAGACGCTTCCGTACTGATGTCGAATTTATCGAACGCGAAATAGATCGTCTGCATCTGTTTTTCGAGCGAACTCATTGTCTCTTCAGCGCTTTCGACCACTGTTTCCGTTGCACTGACGCCGGCGTTTTCGTCAACAACGACCGTATCCGCATCCGCTGCGCTCTCAACCGGCGCCTGACCGCCTGTCTGCGTTTCATCGATTGCAGGGGTCTTAGAACTACATCCTGCCAACAACATCAGTACAACACTGCTATATACCAACACTTTTTTCATCACAATCCTTTAGTTACGTGAACATACCTGATAAGCATCTTCACGAAATAATTCAGATGATTTTAGCAAAAAAATGGATTTTTCCGCTGGTCAGCGGGAAAAGAAAGTTCTTGTTCTGCTCGAGCCGGATCACGCCGATCGCGCTTTGCTGCTTGTAATTCTTGATATAGACGATCGCATCACCGTCATTGGAGAAGCGGGGGAATTCATTGATCCCCGTCGCCGTCAGACGGCGGATAAAATCCGTCTTCGTGGAAATCAGGTGGAGGTTGAACGTGTTCGGACCGAAGGCATTGCTCGTTTCACGCGCCTTGTAGACAATGTATTCGTTGTGCGCGCTGCAGGCCGAGTTGTCTTTGCCGTAGTACACCAGCTGTTCGATGCGCTTTTCTCCGACGCGCTTTGCAAACACATTCGGATATCCGAGACGATTGGAAACGAACACGATGCGTCCGTCGTTCATGAACTGGCCGTTGACATCGATGCCGCTGTAGCTCGTCACGCGTTTGGCCGATTTCGTCACCGTATCGTAAAGATAGATATCGGGCTGGCCTTTCGGCGCCATCGTCAGCAGCAGTTCTCTGCCGTTGTGACTGACATCCGAGCAGACGAGCATGCCGTCCGAGCGGAGAATGGCCTGGCGTTTGCCGGTTCTGACATCGATTTTGTACAGCGTCGGAACTTTTCCGCTCAGTGCCGTGTAGTAAAACGCCGTATGGCTTTCATCCGCCCATTTCGGGAAGACGTTCAAACCGCCTTTGATAATGACGTGCTGGTACGAAAGCGTATAGTCGGCAATGACGATTTCGCTCTCCATAGGCCCTTTCAGGCGTGAAATGATGATTTTGCGCTTGAGCCATTCCAGAGGCGGCTGGCCGAAATAGTCGTTGATATCGTAGGCGATGGCATGCGCCACGAACGGGCTCATGCTGCTGTTGGCCACCCGGTAGCTTTTCTGAAGAACCACCCGGTCTTCACGCAGCAGTTTCATGTCGACGAGATACGCACCCAGATCATCGCTGCGCAGGCGGAAGCGCAGCGTATAATCCATCATATTGTTGAGGACGGACGGGTTGTCAAAATGGGTCGTGGCGTAGTGGTGGTCGACGTTGAAAAGCGTCAGGACGTTCAGATCACCCGAAAGCAGACGGTAAAAACGTTTGGCCGGTGTACCGGCATAATCGATGGAGGCATCTTCCACGGCAATGGAAGGCAGACTGTCCGCCTCCTTGACCACCTCGATCGTCGCATCGGCGGCGAAGAGGAGAGCGGCACTCATCAAAAGAGCGAAAATAAAACGCATCGTTACTCCTTGGAGACCAGGCTCACGTCGAGCACGGCCTCTTTTCCTTGGGGGTTTCGTTCAAATGTGACACGGCGCAGGCGCAATTCGAGCTGTTCGACCTCCCGGTCGAAATAGGGCTCTCCGGATCGGCGCAGCACCCGATAGCGCGTCATCTTCCCGCTGGCCGAAATCCAGATACGGATTTTCGAAACCGATCCTTCCGAATTGGCCGGCGGGAAGAAGTTGTCATAGATAGTCGCCTGTATTTTAGCGTAATACGCGTTGACTTCCTTGCCTCCGGATGCCGCCTGTCCGCCGGCTGCTTGCGACGGCTGCACCAGCGTGAGGTTTTTGACCTTCTCGGCCGTTGCCGTCGCTTCGCGCTTCTTCGTCGTCTTGATCCGCTTCTGAAGCGAGGCAATCCGTTTCGCGTCCAGTTTCTCCGTCGGTTTCGGCTTTTTCGTGTGGACGATTTTCTGGGTCTTGACCTCGGAAAAAAGCGAAGAGACATCTTCGACGGGTGCCGCCGTTTCCACCGGTTCGGCTGCAGATTCCTTCTTTTCTTTCGGAAGCACACGCGGCGTGTTGTTCTGTTTTGACGTCGTCAGGGGGACATCGACCAGCGAAACGGTGACGGAGGCGCTTTGTGTCAGCGCGTAGCTATGCATTTTGTCCAGTCCCCGAAGGAGCTGGAAAAAAAGCATCATGATCAGCGCGAACAGGACAATCGCGTACACGCCTCCGAGGTAGAAGTCGCGCGGGTTGTCAACCGTTGGTAGCGAGTGAAACTTCACTGAATCCTGCCTGTTTGACTGCTCCCAATACCTGCATGACCATCCCGTAATCGAGAGAACGATCCGCACTGATTGTCACGGAGGATTTGGCGTCGAGGTTTTTTTGAGCATAACGATAGAAGTTATCGGTAAATCCCAAGCGATCGAACTTTTCTTTGTTGACGATGATCTCGCCTTCTTCATTGATCAGAATGTGGACCGGCGGTTTCTTTTGCATCTGCTTCTGGGCAGAACCCTGCGGGAGATTGATCAGTTCCTCGTAGACAATGTTGGGCGCGATAACCATCAGGATCGCCAGGAGGACAAGCATAACGTCCACAAGGGGCGTAATGTTGAGTTCCGGGGTTTCCTCCCAGTCAAAGACATTCACGCGTTGTCTGCCTCTTTGGCCATCAGGGCGTCGCGCTGCATCCGCAGCAGACCGCTGAGCTCGTAGGCGCGGCGCTTGAGCACCTGGTGGTAGGTGTAGGCGAAGATCGCGACAAAGATCCCCGCGGCGGTCGCGACCAGCGCGTCGGAAACGCCGGCCGCGATGACCGCCATCGTCCCGCTGGCGCTTCCGATGTTGTT
>JARROU010000117.1:0-4513 GCA_037383585.1 Campylobacterales bacterium
CGGGGGTGGCCATCGTCGCCAGCGCCATCATGAAACTGGCCATAACCCGGTCGATTTTCCTGTTTGCGACCCACCTTCACCAGCTCTCTACGATGGAGGAGATGCGGCGTCTGGAAAACGTCGTCGACCTGCACCTGAGCGTGGAGTATGACGACGCGCAGGACAAACTGGTTTTCAACCGCGTCCTGCAGCCGGGCAGCGGGTCGAGCGTCTACGGGCTGGAGTTTGCGCGGTCGCTGCACATGGATGCCGAGTTCCTCGACGGCGCCAACAAAATCCGCAAACGCCTCTCCAACGACTTTGACGAGCTCGAGCTCTTGGTGAAAAAGCGCAGCAGCAAATACAACAAGGACCTCTACGTTACGACCTGCGTTATCTGTGGCGCGAAGGCCGAGGATGTGCACCATATCGCCCACCAGTCCAGTGCGAATGCCCGGGGGTTCATCGGGCACGTCCCGGTCAACCACCGCCACAATCTTATCCCGCTGTGCCGCGAACATCACCGAGAGATCCACGAAGGCAAACTGCAGGTCAAGGGATTCGTCATGACTTCCAGCGGCCTGGAGCTCGACGTCGAGGAGCAGCTGCTTTCCAAGCCCCAGATCGTCGCGGAGGAAGTGCCGGAGATCAACGAAACCGAAGCACCGGAAGCGGAGTCTGAAGCGGCGATAAAACCGTCGATCGACATGAATGATTTCTAAAAGCCCAGCGGAAACTTCGCTATAATCGCCTCAAAATTGACAGGATTGGGAAGGAAGCATTGATGAAGAAGTTTTTTATAATTATGATCGCTTTGGCGTCAGCCGTCTGGCTGGCCGGCTGTACGCAGGAGACGCAGAATAAGTTCGGGCGCGGCCTGCAGAACTGGACGGGGACCAACGGCGTGCTTGACATCTACAGCGGCGGAAAAGTCGTGATGCGTTTCATCAAGATCGGGAAAATGAGTACGGGCAAAGGGACGGACGACAGTTCGCCGAGAAGCTACCGGTACAGCTACGGATTTTTGGACGAGAATTTCAACTACAAGGTCGATAAGGGCGAGAAGAAAGTCTATTTCGAGATCAGCGACTATTCGACCGAATACGTCTTTTATGAAAACCCGAAAGGCTGAGTTTGGACGTTATCGCACTGTTTAAACACCTGATCGAACGAAAAAGCGAAACGCCCGATGACGGGGGAATCCTCGATTTCGTCGAAGGCTACCTGGACGGGTTTACGGCGGAGCGTATTGACGTCGAAGGGGTAAAGAACCTCTTTATCTACAAAAAATTCGGCGAGGGAAACCATCTCTGTTTTGCCGGTCATGTGGACGTCGTCCCGGCCGGTGAGGGCTGGGAGACGGACCCCTATACGGCCGTGGAAAAAGAGGGACGCATCTACGGGCGCGGTGCGCAGGATATGAAAAGCGGGGTCGCGGCGTTTCTTCAGGCGGTCAAGGAAGCGGAGACGTTCAACGGGACGCTGTCGCTGCTGCTGACTTCCGATGAAGAGGGACCGGCGAAACACGGCACCGTCGAAGTGCTCAAATGGCTTGAAGCCGAGGGAAGGCTCCCCGATGCCTGCATCGTGGCCGAACCGACCTGTGAACAGACTTTCGGCGACGCCATCAAGGTGGGGCGCCGCGGCTCCATCAACGGGGTGATTGAAAAACGGGGCAAGCAGGGGCACGCGGCCTACCCGGAAAAAGCGACGAACCCGATCCACAAAGTGGCACAGGTGCTGCACCATATGGCGGGGGTCAACCTCGACGAGGGGGATGAGTATTTCAGCCCCAGCCAGTTTGTCGTCACCGATATCCGTGCGGGGATGGAGGTGACCAACGTGACGCCGGGCAAACTCAAGATGATGTTCAACGTCCGGAACTCGACGAAAACGACCAAAGAAGAGATCGAGGCGTTCGTACACCGCTATTTCAAAGAGATGGACTATACCCTGACCCTCGATCAGAGTGCCAAGCCTTTCGTGACGGACGCCGACACGCACATCGTCCGAACGATTGACCGCGCCATTGAGTCCGTCACCGGCATCCGCCCGAAACATTCGACGGCCGGAGGGACGTCCGATGCGCGTTTTATCGCCGAGTACGGCATCGACGTGATCGAGTTCGGGGTGAGAAACGACACCATCCACGCCCCGAACGAATGCACGACACCGGAACAGGTCGCAGGATTATGCCGGGTCTTCAAGCAGGTGATCGAAACCTACTGATTTTTCGAAGGGGGCGGCGTAACGTCGGCTTCGTCTTTTTGAATATACTCCAGCAGCATTTTTGCATTCTGCGAATAGCATACGAGCTGCTCTTCGTCCACAAACCGGCTGTTCTTGCGCTGCAGCCGCAGATAATCCTCGTTATGGTAGAAACTGAACATGACGCCGCTGTAAAAGAAGCGGCGGCGGCCCAGCATGGCGACGAGCTCGTCGATCTTGTCGATGTGGTGGAGGTTGATGTCGGCATAGACCATTTCGCAGTGGTCGGTATGCATCAGATCGATCAGCTCGTCGAGGGCTTCGTCGTCCGGGAGCGCTTCGATGATGATGAAGCCCACATTGATATGGCTGTTGAGATGATAGGAAAGCGCCTGGCGGTTGGGATTGGCGGGCCGGCTCCGGGAACGATCGATGCCCGCACGGCGGTAGACCGTTTCAATCAGTGCGGCGTAGCGCTGCGGGAGGCTGAGGTACCGCATGCGGGTGTCGAAAACGAGGAAACTGACCATGGCGCCGCTGCGCAGCGACGCTTTTAACTGACGTTCGATCTCCGTCTGGGACGGGACCTCGCCCAGGACGATCGCCGTTTCGCACAGCCCGTGGGAGAGATTGGCTTTCTGGCTGTAGGGGTGCAGCATGATCGCTTCGCCGTAAATGGCGTTAAGCTTCAGCGCCTTTGCGGTATCGATGATGGCATCAAACATCCGGTTCATAATGCCCATCTTCTTGAATTCCGGGTCGACGGCGGCAATGGCGATCTCGGCGACTTCGGCGTGTTTGGAGAGCACCAGCGCAAAATGCCCGACGACGCGTACCCCGTAGACGGCGACGATGGAGACGACTTCCCGCGTATGGTTGAGGTGACGGATCTTGACGGGATCGTAGAACTGGCTCTTGTAGTAGGTGTAATGATAGTTCTTGTAGATCAGCCGTGCGATCCCTTCGGCGTCCTCTTCTTCAAACCGTCGTACGGCCAGCCGCCGGAGGATCGTTTCCTTGTCGGGCAGCTTGTTGCAGGGCTGTCCTGTTTCGATATCGTAGTTGCGGGTAAAGGCCTGGATGACGCTGAAGCGTTTCCCCCGGTTCTCAAGCATGGTGAACCAGAATCGGTCGACAAGGTCGTAGATGCGGTAAAACCCTTTTTCGTGCTGTGCGGTGCGGTCGACGGCTTCGCTCATAAAAGGGGTGAAGTCAAAAGGCAGGCCGCTGTCCTCGACGTCGATCTGCAGCTGTCTCGGCGTGATCGTAAACCGTACGGTCACGTCCATGTTCTCGATCTTCTCGTAGGCATGTTCGACGACGTTTTCAAGCAGCTGTTCGATGGCCTCGGAAAGCTGTTCGGGTCGGTCCAGCGGCAGAAGTTTCCGCAGATGGCTGCAGGTATATTTCAAAAGGGCAAAATGCCGTGTACTGGTCAGACGGATCTCGATGAGGTCACGCATGGTCCATCGCCTTCAGCGCAACGAGCGCCATGAGCTTCATTCCATACCGCAGGGCGTCGTCATCGACATCGAAGCGGGCGTTGTGCTGGGCGACGCAGGTGCCTTTCTCGGGGTTGCAGGTGCCCAGACGGAAAAAAGCGCCCGGGACGATTTCGAGATAGCGTCCGAAATCTTCGCCGCCCATTACGGGATCGGCAAGGTCGATGACGTTTGCTTTACCAAGGAGCTCCTCGGCGGCCGAACGCAGCAGGTCGACCATCGCGTCATCGTTGCACACTTCCGGAGAGCCGAAATGGTAGTGAAAGTTGTACGTCGCATGCATGGAATCGCAGATCCCTTTGATGGAGACTTCCATCATTTCCGGGATGGCATGGCGTACGTCATGGTTGACCGTCCGGACGGTTCCGCAGACCTTGACATGGTCACAGATCACATTTGCCGCCTTGCCTCCTTCGACGGTGCCCAGTGAAATGACGGCGGGGTGGAGCGGATCGATGCGGCGGGAGACAATGTGGTTGAGGGAGTTGACGGCCATCGACATCACCAAAATGGCGTCGACCCCCTCATGCGGGCGCGCCCCGTGCGCGCTTTTGCCGAAGATTTCGATCTCGAAGGTATCGGCGGAAGCCAGCATTACTCCGTATTTGTAGCCGATCTGCCCGGTATTGAGATAAGGGTAGGCGTGCAGGCCGAAGATCGCTTTGACGTTTTCGAGCGCTCCGTGCGCGATCATCTGCGAGCTGCCCCCTTCCGTGATCTCTTCGGCGGGCTGGAAGATGAAGCGCAGATTGTTTTTCAACTCCGAAGCAACGTCTTTCAGCGCCAGGGCAGTTCCGAGCAAAACGGCCGTATGCGAATCGTGC
>JARROU010000118.1:0-7023 GCA_037383585.1 Campylobacterales bacterium
TGGCAGACCAGTCTTTGAGCGGACCATCCGTGACGTACAGGTGGCTGCCCCAGGTGGAGTACACAGCGAGCTTGCCCTGGAAGATCAGCCCTTTCATCGGCGAGGCCCCCATGGTCAGGTAGAGGCGGCTGCTGAGCAGGGAAGGGTTCGTCGCGTAGGTGTCGTTGTCATTGTCGCGGTAATCGATCACGTCGACGGCGTTTCTGAAGTCGATGCCGAACTTGATGTTATCGTTGGCGCTCTGGGCGTTGACCTTGCTGAGTTGTTTGTTCGTATATTTTTGCTTTTTTTCGAGCGTTTGTACTTTTTTGGTCAAGGCGTCGATCTGGGCCTGCATCGCGGCGTCGTCTGCCGTTGCAACCGTTGCCAGTGCGGCCAGTGCTGCTGCTGAAAAGAACGTTTTTCTCATAAAATTCCTTTTGGGTTTCAGTCGTCGGGTTTTAGAAGTGGGTCCGGAAGGCGGCAGCCTCCCGGCGAAGGGAAGAAGCGATTAGCAAGAAGGGATGTTGCCGCTGTCGCTTGCGAAATCGTAAACGAAATCGTACAGGTGGTTTTTGTATTTGTTCTCGAACTTGCTGCCTTCAAAGAAGTCTTTGCCGGCCGGGCATGCTTCGGTCATCATTTCACCGAGGGTACCGCTGTCTTTGGCTTCTTCCCACTCCATCTGAGTGTGCTTCGCTGCAAATACAGCACCGGTCATTCCGCAGACGTCTTTCAGTTTTTTCTGATAGATGCGCTGGCCTTTGTCCGCATCCGCGTAAACAGATGTTGAGAGCAGACCAAAACCGATAAGTGTAGAGAGCATGAATTTTCCGAGTGTTGTCATATTAATATCCTTTGACGATTAAATGTGAAAAAAAGAATGATACTATCGTCAAGATAAAAATAAGATTAAATAAGGATTATCATAACTGTCGATTATAATACAGCTTTCTTCGTCAACTTAAATGTATATTTATGTAACATGTTGGATAATCGGTTAAGCAGAAGTTATCTCAGTGATAAGTTTGTGACGGAACCGTCATAAAATAATCACGAAAGTATTTTTTTGCACAAAAACCACTTTAATTGCGAATAGAGAAGGAGAAAGAATGGCAAGATTAGTCGTGCTTGGCGGCGGGGTTGCCGGTCATACGGCTGCGACCTTCGCAGCCAAATGGCTTGGCAAAAACCACGAAGTCGTCGTGGTGACCCCGAACTCCAAATGGAACTGGATTCCGTCCAATATCTGGGTCGGTGTCGGAGGGATGAGCAAAGAGGACGTTACCTTTGATCTGGCACCGGTATATGCCAAAGGGGGCATTACCTATAAACAGGCGAAGGCGGTCTCGATCAATCCGGAGGGAAGCGAAGCGTCGGACAACCCGTTTGTCACCATCGAGTATACGGGTCAGGGCAAAGCCGGCGAGAGCGAAGACGTGACGTACGACTACCTGATCAACGCGACAGGGCCGAAACTCAATTTCGGTGCAACACCAGGCCTGGGCGAAGGCAGCGAGATCGGAGAGCATACGGTTTCCGTCTGTACGGCAGACCATGCCGTGCATGCCAGCAGCGGCGTTCGAGTACATCTTCAACATCGAGCACGAACTGCGCAAAGCCGGGCTGCGCGACAAGGCGGAGATCAAATGGATCGCGAACGAGCCGTTCCTCGGAGACTTCGGAATGGGCGGCCTGCACATGAAAGTGGGCGGATACGTCGTCAGCTCCCGCATCTTTGCCGAATCGCTCTTTGCGGAACGCGATGTGGATTACATTACCGGTGCGCACGTCAATAAGGTCGAAGAAGGCAAAGTCAGCTACGAACTGCTCGACGGCAGCTACGGTGAAGAGAGTTTCGATTTCGCGATGCTGATCCCGCCGTTCGCCGGCGTGGGCCTCAAAGCCTACAACAAGGCGGGCGAGGACATCACCGACACGGTATTCGCGCCGAACGGTTTCATGAAAGTCGACGCGGACTATACACCGAAACCGTACGAAGAGTGGAAAGCGTCCGACTGGCCGCGTACCTACCAGAACCCGACGTACAAAAATATGTTCGCTGCGGGGATCGCGTTTGCACCGCCGCACATCATCTCCAAGCCGATGAAGTCGCCTAACGGCACCGTGATCAACCCGACACCGCCGCGCACAGGGATGCCTTCGGGTATCATCGGCAAAGCGGTCGCGCATTCCATCTGCGATATGATCACGAAAGGCGAAAACGCGCACCTGCACGAAGCTTCCATGGCGGAAATGGGTGCGGCATGTGTCGCATCGGCCGGTAAGGGCTGGCTGAACGGTCAGGCGGCGGCAATGACGGTTTATCCGGTCGTTCCTGACTATGACAAGTACCCGGGTACGGGCCGCGATACCGACTATACTTTCGGTGAAATCGGACTGGCGGGGCACTGGATCAAGCATATCCTGCACTACCTCTTTATCTATAAAGCCAAGCTCAAGCCGGGCTGGACACTGATTCCGGAATAATAAAGGAGAAATCAATGGCAAAACAAGAAGAGATCAATTTCGGAAAGAACGAGCGTTTCAATACGTCGATGATCCCGGGCAAATTCGCCCGGATGATGCGTACGTGCAAAATCTGGCAGTTCATTCGCTTTGTTATCCTGAACATCAAGATGATTATCGTCGTAAGAAATAGCCACTTACATTTTATTCGGCCCCTTTCCGGGCCGTATATAAGTACCCCGATCCGCGTATCCGTCTTATCTCCGGTAATGTCCGTTTCTTCAACGAATCCCTGCACGACATTATCGAAGATATGATCGACACGATGCAGGAGAACGATCTCGATGCGCTCACGGCGATCCAGATTGGCATCCAGTACAACGTCATTGTCTTAAAAGAGGACGGAAAATACACCCCCTATATCAATGCCCGCTTTCTCAAAGAGAAGGGCAAAGAAACCGGGACCGAGCGCTCGCCCTATTATGAGGGGTTCACTGCGGAGGTCGACCGCTATACCTCCCTGACCGTCATCTACGAGGATGCGCAGGGCGAAATGCATTCTCGCGACGTGGAAGGCACGCTGGCGCGGACCTTCCAGCAGCAGCTTGATTACGCCTTCGGCAGCACCTTCGTCGACCGCGTGCCCAAGGCGGTGCAGAAGCAGATCGACGCCTATCTCGAACACGGCCTCGTCAAAGACAGCCGCGTGCCCGGCGAGAAAAGCGAAAGCTGCCCGACGGTCTTCGTACGCGACTACATCAAACGCGCCTACCGCTATACGATGCTGGCCGTGTTTCTGACCCTGTTTACGCCGTTTTTCGTCTCCGAGCAGACGCGTTACGGTTTTTACATGCTCGACGTGATCCTGCTGCCGGTGACCCTGGCTCTGATCGTCGGCTACTTTTTCTACGCCGAGTACGAAGCGAAGAAATACAAACAGTGCACCAGCTGCCAGACCGGCAATATCATCGGAACGGTCGGCATCGCCGCCGTGCAGCTCACCCTGCTGGCCATCGGCGTCTTCACCTGGATGGCGTCGTAGGCCGGAACCGTCCTGCCCTTTCAGACATCCCTGCTTCAAGCCTTTTTAACACGAACGGAGCCGAATGTGCATTATGGTAAAATAAATAATTATAATTTAATTTGGCAGGGAGACCCTATGGAGTCCGTTCCGCAGCTTCGTCGTGTGATCCATCGGTTCACGGAAGCGAAAGCGACCATTCTGCAGCGGTGGGTTTCTTACGAAGCGGCCAAGACGGTGCTGGACCGCCACAGAATCGAAACCGGTTTTTTTATCCGGAAATACGCTTCGGGCGTCTACGACTATTTTGAAATGGTGATTCTGGGCCGGATGCAGATCGGCGACTGCCCCGTCATCGCGGAGCTGCTGGAATACCTCAAAGACCATGAAGTGAAATCCGACGAGCTCTTTATGCTCTGCAGCCATTTCCGCCGGGCGATGGTGGACATCTCCTACGAGATCGGGGTGAATTCCCAGGCCGTCTACGACGAGATCAGCTATGTGTTCGACCTAAATTTCTCCGGGGTGCTCAAGCGCTACAACGAAACGATTTATCAAAAAGAGCGCGAGATCGAACGCAACGTCAAGCTGCTCGAAGAGTACCGCCGCGCCATCGACGAGAGCGCCATCGTCGCCAAGACGGATGCCGACGGGGTGATCACTTACGCCAACAAGCGGCTCAGCCGCATCTGCGGCTACACCCAGGAAGAGCTCGTGGGCAGTTCGCATACGATTCTCTACCACCCCGACCTGCCGCCGAGTTTTTTCGAGCGTCTGAATGCGACGGTGACGGCCAACCGCGTCTTTAAAGAAACGATCAAAAACCGGGCGAAAGACGGCAGCGTCTTTTATGTCGACACGACGATCGTTCCGATCACCGATACGCAGAATGCCATCGCGGAGTACATGGCGATCAGTTACGAGGTCACCGACCTGGTCGTGGCAAAAGAGGACGCGATCGCGGCGGGCGAGGCGAAAGAGTATTTCCTCTCAAATATGTCCCATGAAATCCGTACCCCGCTCAATGCCATCCTGGGCTTCGTGGATCTTTTGAAAGACGAGGCGAGGGGGGAGAAGGAACGCCGCTACCTCGATATCATCTACAGCAGCGGTGAGAACCTGCTGAGCATTATCAATGATATTCTCGACTTTTCCAAGCTGCGCAGTGGCGAATTCACGGTCGAACCGAAACGCTTCAACCTGCACAGCACCATCGCCCACACGCTGGAGCTGTTCGTCCCCAGCGTGAACCAACAGCAGCTGACGATGACCAGTTTTATCGATCCGCGCATTCCCTACGAGCTGATCTCCGATCCGTTGCGCATTCAGCAGGTCATCTCCAATCTGCTCGGCAATGCGATCAAGTTTACGCCGCCGGGCGGGGAGATCCGGATCGAGGCCTCTTATGCCGATGCGTCGATCACCGTCAGTGTCACCGATACGGGAATCGGGATCGCCGCGAACGATCTTCGGCAGATTTTCGACCCCTTTTCGCAGGCCAGAAGCGACGAGCTCACCGGCCGGGGCGGTACGGGGCTCGGGCTCTCGATCAGCGCACAGCTGGTGCGCCATATGGGTGGAGAAATCACCGTGCAATCGCATCCGGGGATCGGCAGTACCTTTACGTTCACGCTCCCGGTGCACATCGGGGATGAAGCCCGCCCGGGCCTGATGGATCTCGCACGGGTGCAGGACATGAACCTGGCTCTTTTTTGCGAGGGAGAAAAAACGGATGTGATGACCCGCTCACTGGACCGCTACCTGCAGAGTTTCGGGATTGTGCTCAAGAAGGTCGACACGCTTGAGGCCGATTACGATCTGCTCTTTTTCTCCGACCACTGCGTCAGTGATGCGCTGCGCATAGATCTCATAGCAGAGCCGCGGCCGAAAGTGGCGCTGATGGATGCATCGTACGATACGTACGAAGAAACGCAAAGCGTGACGCCGCTGGTCATGCCGCTGTATTGTACCAAGCTGCAGGAGGTGCTGGAAACGGTGCTGACAGGCGGGCGGGAACCCGCCCCGAACCGGTACGTCGAACCGGTACGATTCAATGCCCACGTGCTGGTGGCCGAAGACAACGAGGCGAATCAGGAACTGATCAGCACGCTGCTTGGCAATATGGGCGTGACGTTCGAGCTCGTCGACAACGGGGCCGATGCGCTTGAGCGCATGCGCACCGGAACGTATGATGTCGTTTTGATGGACGAACAGATGCCGGTCATGAACGGCCGGGATGCCGTGGAGGCGATGCGCGAGATCGAAGCCACAGAGAGCAGAGTGCATCTGCCCGTCATTGCCCTGACGGCCAATGTGCACAGCGGGATCGGCCAGCGGAGGATCTATGACGATTTCCTCGGAAAGCCGATTCGGATGGACGCGCTTGTTGCTTCGCTTTCGCGGTTTGTCCCATCCGCGGAACCAAGGGGGCCGGCTGCAGCAGGCACGGCTCCGGACCATCATAAGCTGTGCGAGATTTTGCAGGTGACCGAGGATCAGCTGAGGATGCTGCTCGGGGTCTACCGCGATAAAATGGCGCAGACGTTCGAAAAGCTTTCCATTGCGATCGGGGAACAGGACCTCAAACAGGTGGCGCTGCTGGCCCATTCGGTTAAAGGTTCCAGCAGCAATTTCCGTTTTGAACGGATGACGCAGCTGGCCGAACATATGGAAAAGGAGGCGCGCTCAGGGCATGACGCTGTGCATTACGGCCGACTTTTGGATGAAATGCAGGCCTGTTTCAAATCGCTTCTCCCGCCGGGGAGTTGATCCGTTTTGAAACAAAAAACGATTTAACGTCTTTTGTTTTATGTGACATTTCTATGATAACTTTGTAATAGAAGCTCTTTTTCACTATAATTATTTTTAATGTGCTTTTTTAAGCGTATAGAGAGATTTTATCGTTGAGGGATGGGATGGAAAGCTACAAGGTCATGATTGTCGAAGATGATCCCGTGACGGCAATGAATCTGCAGATGGCACTGGAAAACCAGGGGTACGAGGTCGTCGCGACAGTCGACTCGTCGATTCAGGCTCCCAACAAAATAAAAGTCTACGAACCGGACATTTTTTTGGTGGATATCAGCCTGCAAGAAGAGGCCGACGGCATCGAGCTGGCGAAGTACATCAGGGAAAAACACAATCTTCCCTTTATCTACCTGACGGCGCACTGCGACGCGGCCATTATCGATCAGGCGAAACAGACCGAGCCCTACGGTTATATCGTCAAGCCGTTCGACCCGGAATCGCTCCATGCGACGATCCAGATGGCGATGCACAAATTCCACGTCGAAAAAGAGCGCGAGGAAAACATCGAGGGGCTGAAAAATGACAAGCTCAACCTCGAAAAGCTGCTCTACAACAAAAAACTCTCCGACAAGCCGATCGTCCCGTTCGGGGAAGACTACTACCTTGACATCAGCGTATGCGAAACGTTCTACAAGGGCAAGAAGATCAAGCTGACCAAAAAAGAGAACGCCTTTATGCGTCTGCTCGTGGCGCAGCTGGGGCTCGTGGTGAGTTTCGACCAGGCGATCAACTATGTCTGGGAAGAA
>JARROU010000119.1:0-4414 GCA_037383585.1 Campylobacterales bacterium
GGTTCTACCGCCGCCTGTTCGAGCACACGGACAAAATTTTCTGCCAAAGCGATGCGGACAAACAGCGGTTCGAGCGGCTCGGAGCGACCAACATCGAAGCCATCGGAAACATCAAGCTGGCCCAGAAGATTACGGCGACGAAACCGTACGACAAACCCCGGGGAGAGACCATCGTCGCCGCCAGCACCCACGAGGGGGAAGAGGCCCTGATCCTCGATGCCTTCCTGGCCTACCGTGCGCTTCGTCCCGATGCCCGCCTGCTCGTCGTTCCCCGCCACCCGGAACGCTTCGACGCGGTCTGGAAGCTGATCGCACAAAAGGCCGGGGAGCTCTCCATCGCCCGCTGGAGCGAAGCGGGAGGGGCCGATGCCGTCGCGGAAAACGCCATCGTGCTCGTCGACGCGATGGGGGAGCTCAACAACCTGTACGCGCTCAGCGACATCGCGATTCTGGGCGGGGCGTTCAAAGCGGATGTCGGCGGCCACAACCCGCTCGAACCGGCCCATTTCGGCTGCCGAACCATCACCGGAAAACACTTTTTCAACCAGCGCGAGCTGATGCGTTATGTGGACCACATCGCCGTCATCGACGATGAGGCGCTTACGGACACGCTCATGCATGCAGATGCGCTCAAACCCGCCGCGATCAACGGTACGGTCGACCTGGAACCGTTCAGACGCTACCTAGAGGAAAATACCCAATGAAAAAATCTCGCAACGACTACCGAAGCCACAGTAAAAAGCTCGAAGCCAAGAACAAGACCAAAGCAAAAGCCTACGCCAGAAAAGATGCCGGCAGGGGCGGGAGGCCTTCGGACAGGAAGAAGGCTTCCGACGAAGAATCCGGCGGCTACGTCGCAGCACACACCGGGGGTCCGTCCGACAAAGCCTACAAGCTTCTTGCGGCCCAGGAAGGGATCTCTAATGCCAAGGCGAAGGAGCTGATCGACCGGGGGCTTGTCTATGTGGGGAACAAAAAGGTGATGATCGCCCGGGGCGAACTGCCGCTGAAGACGGAGTTTCGGGTCCAGAAGATCGAAAGGATCTGCCCGATCTTCGAAAACGACGACCTCATCGTCGTCGACAAGCCGGCGTTCCTTAATGCCGACGAAGTCGAACGCCAGTTCAAAGGCGCACGCCTGCTGCACCGGCTCGACCGTGAAACCAGCGGCGTGCTGATGCTCGTCAAGAACGATGAATTCCGCGAGAAAGCGATCGAAGCGTTCAAAAAAGACGAAGTCTACAAAGAGTACGTGGCCTGGGTCGAGGGCGTCGTCACGGAAGAAGCCGTTATCGACGAGCCGATCCTCACCGAGAAACGCCACGGAAAGGCCCACTCCAAAGTCTCCAAAAAGGGCAAACCCGCCGTCACGGAGATCACGCCCCTGGAGGTCTCGGGCAAAAAGAGCAAGCTCAAGCTCGTCATCCACCACGGACGCACCCACCAGATCCGCACCCACCTGCGCTTCTTCGGCCACAGCATCGTCGGCGACGAACAGTACGGCGGCCGCCGCAGCCAGCGCGTCATGCTGCATGCGAAAAAAGTGAAACTGCTCGGCATGGAATTCGAGGCGCCGGAACCGAAAGTGTTTATCCACTTCTCGGCGTAAGCGCTGGCACGTTCTTCTTACCTTACGCGGTCACGGCACCCTGATCTCGATCTCGATCTCGACACGCCGGTTGGCGGCGCGTCCTTCCTCCGTCGCATTGGAAACGACGGGTTCGCGTTCCCCCCGTGCCCGTGTCTCGATCTGGTCCGGTACAATGCCCAGGGCGATCAGCTGCTTTTTGACCGCATTGGCCCTGCGCTGGGAGAGCCGCAGGTTGTACCCGTCGGAACCGATGTCATCCGTATGGCCGGTCACGACCAGACGATCCTCTTTGTGCAGTTTTCCCGCCAGACCTTTCAACGCCGCCTTCCCCTCGATCTTGAGCGTGGCTTTGTCGAAATCAAAAAGCGAATCGGCGGCCAGAACGATGCGTTTCGCCGGTGCTTCGACCACGAGCGGTTCTGAAGGCACCTTCCTGACGACGACCTTTTCAATCACGATCGGCTTTGAGGGCACTTCCTTGACAATCACTTTTTCAATGATGATCGGCTCGGGCTTCTCCGCCCGTTTCGGCTCGGACGAACCGAAACGGTAGACGACGCCGACGGAGGCAAGGTAGAGGTCAAGCCCCGTCTTGGAATCGGGTTCATCCATATGGTACCCCTCAAACTCTGCACGCACTGAAAACGCAGGCGTCAAATCATACGAGATGCCGGCGCCGTACTTGAGTCCGAATCCCCACTGCTCGGAGTTCAAATCCTTGAGAGCCCCATCCACGATCAGGGGACCGCCGCTGTACTCGTACTGCTGATCCAGCAGCGCGTACAGGGCCCCCAGGCGGCCGAAAACATTCAGACGTCCGAGCAGCGGCATCTGCGCGACCGCGTCGACATTGACGCCCTGCATGGTCTCCCGGCCGCTGTAAATCTCGCCCGTATTCGTTTCCACGTCAAACCCGAGTTCCCCAAGATTGAAATAGCCTCCTTCCAGCCCAAGGTAGCGGTTCAAGCGGTAGCCGCCGAACACTTTAAAGCCCAGACTGTGGTCGTCCTCGGAATACCCGGAAGCGAAACACGACGGATCATCGTTGCACGCCTCTTGTTTCACCGTCGTTTCCGAAACCCGGCCGTATCCGTAACCGAGGTTCGCTCCAATATACGGACCATTGTCCGCCTGGGCGCTGAGCGCCGCGGCACAGAGCAGCACCGCGCCTGTCATGCTTTTTATTTTCATGTTTGACGCTGCCCTGAGTGCGGTGCACCCGGCCTTGCGCATGCCGCGCTCTTTCCGGATGCTTTTATTCATAAATGACACTCTCGAGGATCACGTCGGAATTGCCCGTCGAAACCCCGAATGCGCGTCCCGCGGCGTTGAGCAGCCGGCCGACGGTCGGGAAAACCGTTCGGATCAACGGCGCCTGAAGGGGACCCAGCAGCTCCGAAGCATCGATCGTTACTCCCAGCACGGTAATGGTCAGTTCAAGGTTGCCGGCCAGTGTCCCGAGCAAAGCATGCACATCGGATCCCGCCGCTGACTGCATCGTGCACACCTGCTGACGATTCACCGGAAGAAAATCGAGCCGGGCCGGTGCCGCTTCACCGGCGGCATACCCCTTCACCGACACACTCAGCAAATAGCCCAGGTCGACAAGATTCACCGGTGCTACATCATCGGCTCCAATCAGCGTCTGCGAGAAAAACTGCTCGTCGGGAATCTCCCCGATAAAAAGTTTTGTCAGCGCGGTTCGTCCTTCGAGCGTAATCCCGTCCTCCGACAGCGCCGTCACTTCCGCTCCGGCCTGTCCGACCTCCACGTATACCGGCAGATGCACAATGGCCTGATTTACCGCTCCCGGGATGCCCAGCAGGGCATTCAGGCCCACGATCACCTCTCCCATCAGCTCCCGGCCGACCGCAAGGTCCAGCTGCAGGCGCGTTGAAGACGCGCCGATCGTATCTCCGAGCTTCATGACCGCACTCTTCGCAGGCGAGATCACCTGGACGCGCAGCACACTGTCCGCGTCCGACAGCGCCGGCAGGGCCAGCGGCAGTTCGATCGGTGTCATCAGCACCGGGACCAGCGCATCATTGACCGCCCTCAGCAGCTGTATGGAGCCCAGATGCGCATCGGAAAAGCCTTTAAGCGCCATCAGGTCCCGCACTTCCATCGACTGCATGTCCGCCGGCACCTGGAGGATATTTCCGACCGGGAGCATCGTGTCCCCCAACCCCTGAACATAGACGGCAGCGATCAATTCCTGAACCAGATTCCGGCCTTCTTCGGCATCGACCGCACCGAGCTCATCTCTTATGATCTCCAGTACCGATGTGGTGGCGATCTCGCTGTGGAGCAGTCCTTCCACGGTAACGGCACCGGTCCTTCCCGCCGTTTCGGCGACGAAATTATCCAGACTGACCGTCACTTCCGCCAGCTGCGCCGCGGCCAGGGCATTGACTCGGACCTGTGTGCCCAGTAACGCGCCGAGGATGCCGCCGAGCAGCTCGGAATCGGTCGTATCGACGGCCGCCGTTTCCGGCGCGATCGTCACGACCGCCGCTTTGATCGCCGGCGCCGCCATCGTGGTAAAGCGTGAGCTCGCCTCGGCGGGAAGCGTGTCCCCTGCTGCCGACACAACGTTCCGGCTCACTGCAAACGTATAGGTTGTTTCGTACTCCAGCGCATCCGTTGGCTGAAAAACGATCCGTCTCAGAACCGCATCATAAGAGAATACCCCGGAAATGATGTTCCCATTGTCATCGCACAGATAAAGATTGCCGTCGTTGACGGTTTCCGGGTCGATTTCCTGATTGAAAACCGCGGTAACCGCTCCGCTGCCGTCGACATTATTTGCCCCGTCCGACGGGG
>JARROU010000120.1:0-5099 GCA_037383585.1 Campylobacterales bacterium
TGGTGCTGCTGTTCATCAACTGGCAGCTCGCCCTCATCATCTTGCTGCTCAACCCGGCGGTTGTGGCGATGACGACCTGGCTGGGCAAAAAGGTGCGCAAGCTCAAGAAAACGGAGAACCAGAAGATCGAACGGTTCCAGAACCGTCTGGCGGAGACCCTTGACCTTTTCGTGCAGATCCGGACCTACAACCAGGAGAAGCGTTACATCGACAGCATGATCGAAGACGCGGGGGCGATCCGGAGCGCTTCCACGCAGTTCGGGTGGAAAAGCGAGGCCTCGGGGCAGCTCTCATCACTGCTGTTTCTGAGCGGCTTCGAATTCTTCCGCGCCGCCTCGATGCTGATGGTGCTGTTCTCCTCGCTCTCGATCGGCGAGATGTTCGCCGTGCTGGGATACCTCTGGTTCATGGTGACGCCGCTGCAGGATATGCTGCAGATCATTTTCTCCTACCAGAACGCCACCGCCGCGCTTGAACGCCTCAATGCGCTGCTGCGCCTGGAAAAAGAGCCGAAGTATCCGCACGAGAAGAACCCGTTCGCGGGGAAAGCAACGAACTGCCTTTCGGTCGAGCATGTCAGTTTCGGCTACGGAGAGAAACAGGTCCTGCACGACATCTCGATGGAGATCGGTGCGGGCAAGACGGTGGCGCTGCTGGGGCACAGCGGCAGCGGAAAGACGACGCTGGCGCAGCTGCTGCTGGGCCTGTACGCCCCGCAGGAAGGCCGCATCTTCATCGACGGAATCCCCACGCAGCAAATCGGCCTGGACGTGATCCGGGACCACATCGCCCTGGTGCTCCAGACGCCGAAGATGTTCAACGACACCCTGAGACAGAACCTGACGCTGGGACGCGACATTCCCGATGAGAAGCTGTGCGACGTGCTGCATGTGGCGCAGCTTGACGACGTCATGGCCAAACTGACCGACGGACTCGATACGATGATCGGCAAGGACGGCATCCGCCTCTCCGGCGGCGAACGGCAGCGCCTGGCCATTGCGAGGATGCTGCTGCACGAACCCAACGTCGTCATCCTCGACGAATCGACGTCGGCGCTCGACGTGCAGACGGAGAGTCATCTCTTTACGTCGCTGCGCGATTACCTCAGGGGCAAGACGGCGCTGATCATCGCCCACCGCCTGAGCACCGTTGAACACGCCGATTACGTTTACTTCCTCGACAAGGGGCGTGTCGTCGAGGCGGGCACTCCGGAGGCGCTGCTGAAAAAAGAGGGGTTCTACCAGCAGTTCGTCCAGAAACAGCTTACGCATTTGTGACCGCGGCTATTGACGGAAGCACCGGATTCACTATATACTGGGTTATACAATCTCGATCCAAGGAGTGAACGATGTGTCTGAATGAAGGAAGAATCGACCGGATCATCCGCGTCGTACTGGGGATCGCGCTGATCGCCTACGGTTATATGGAACAGAGCTATCTCTGGATGGGAATCGGGGCCATTCCGCTTTTGACGGGACTGTTTGGCATCTGCCTGCTCTACATCCCGTTCAAGATCAATACGGGCTGCAAGCGCGAAAAAAGCGGCGGCGAGGAGTGATCAGCGCGGCTTGTAGGCGCTGAACAGAAAGACCGGATAGGATTTGGCCGGTTTGTCGATCGTCAGTGCGGTCGTAAAATTCGTGTTGACGAACCCGCACTTTTCGGCAAGCGCCCGGAGGGCTTCTCGGTCAAACCCGAAGTGGAAGACCCCTTCGTTGCCGTGGGCATGAAACGAGCCGTCCTCTTTGTCGAGGTCCGCGATCGCAATGAAGCCGCCGGGCTTCAGATGGGCGTGGAGGGTTTTCAAAAACCCCTCGGTGTCCTCGACATGGTGCATCGCCATCGAGCTGATGATGCCGTCGAAGGTGTCGGCAAGCGGGACCTCGGTGATGTCGCCGCAGACCGTCTTGATGCGGTGCTCGGGCGTGCTTTTGCTTTGCAGGACTTCGAGCATACCCGGGGAGGTGTCGACGGCGGTGACGGAGCGGACGGCCGGCGCGATCTTGTAGGTCAGCAGGCCCGTCCCGGCCCCGAAATCAAGCAGCTCCATCTCCCCGTTGAGGGGAAGGGTATTTACTACGGCTTCCGCGGTTTTGGCCGCGATCTGCTGGCGGATGTCGCCCTTGTCCCAGTCGGCGGCCGCGGCGTCAAAACGCGACATCAGAGGTCTTTCGCGTTGCGGAGTTCCGCAATTTCGGCTTCGACCATTTCGTCGATCATCATCTTGTAAAGGTTGGCGATCAGGTTGGGGGAGAGGTCGAGTTCCAGCGCTTTTCGACGCATGCGCTGAATGACGGCGTCGACGCGTTCGGGCGCCTTGACTTCCTCGACCGTCTCTTTGAAGCGGGCGGCCTGCTTGATGTAGTTGTTGCGTTTGGCGATCAGTTCGACGATCTGGTCGTCGAGCTGGTCGATCGCTTCGCGGACTTCCGCGAGGGAGTGGCACTCTTTCATATAGTCGCTCCTGTCGTTTTATGACAACTATTTTACCGCCGAAAACGTAAAAGCGTCCTTCATCCGCGCGTGCCGCGGAATGGTTAAAGCAACAAGGGCGCTGAACGTGTTACTTGAACCAGCCCTTGACTTTCTCGAAGGCGGATTCGAAGACGCTTTCATGCGGTTTCGATTCGATGCCGAAGCTCTCCTGAAGCTCCTCGAGCAGCGTCTTCTGCTCGTCGTTGAGCTTTTTGGGGTAGACCAGCTTCACCTGCGCGATCAGGCTGCCTTTGCCGTGGCCGTGAACGTCTTCGACCCCTTCGTCCCGGAAGCGGTACTGCTGTTTGTCGCGCGTGCCCGAATCGAGGTTCAGTTCGATCTCGCCCGTCAGCGACGGGATGGTGATGGATTCGCCCAGGATCGCCTGGGTGAAGAAGACGGGCACTTCGACGTAGACGTCGTTGCCATGGCGCTGGAAGGTCTCGTCGGGCTCGACCTGGAAGGTGACATAAAGATCGCCGCGGTCGCCGCGTTTGCCGATATTGCCCTTGCCGGAGACGCGCAGCCGGTTGTCGCTGTCGACGCCGGCCGGTACTTTGATCGTTACGGTCTCTTCCACTTCGGCAAAGCCCTGGCCGTTACAGTCGGGGCACGGTTCACCGGGCATGGTGCCCGCGCCCTGGCAGACCGGGCAGGTCTGCGAGAAGGTCATGAAGCCCTGGCGGACATAGACCTGCCCCTTGCCGCCGCACTGCTGGCACGGTGCAAGTCTGCCGTCTTTGGCTCCGGTCCCGTTACACGTGCCGCAGGCTTTTTTGTAGGTAAACTTCACCTCTTTGTCGCAGCCGAAAACGGCCTCTTTGAAGCTGAGGACGATCTCGACGCCGAGGTCGAGGGGGTACTTGTCCATGTCGGCCGGGTTGCGGCGGGAGCGTCTTCCGCCGCCGAACATCTCTTCGAAGATCTCCCCGAGGTCGTCGAACCCGCCGAAGCCGCCGCGGGCGCCGCCTCCGCCCATGCCTTCGAGCCCCTGTTTTCCGTAGCGGTCGTAGATGCCGCGCTTTTCATCGTCGCTGAGGACCTGGTAGGCTTCGTTGCAGAGCTTGAACCGGTGCTCCGCTTCCGGGTCGTCCGGGTTGGCATCGGGATGGTACTTCTTGGCCATTTTCCGGTAGGCCTTCTTGATCTCGGATTTATCCGCGCTCTGGCTGACTTCTAAAATCTCGTAGTAACTCATCTCTTCCATATCTGTCCCTCGTTATACTGTCTGTCAGAAAAATTTTCGGAATTATACCATCTTGAGTGAAGGACTATAAAGTTGCGTACGTATTGCCTCTTTCTGGCCGGAATCCTGGCCCTGTTTCTCGGGGGATGCGCGAAAAAACCGGCACACGTTTCTGTGGATGGAGAAGCGCACAGCAGCGGGCGCTTTTCGTCCTTTGAAGCCTTGCCGGGCTGGAATGAAAAAAAGGCGGAGAGCGGGCTCGCCGTTTTCAGAAAACAGTGCGCCGCGCAGGCGCTCCCGTCGCGGGAACAGTTGTGTGCGTCCGCAATGAAAGCAACGGACGCCAAACGTTTTTTTGAAACGCATTTCCGTCCTTTCCGTCTGGGGCCGGAAGCAGAGTCCGGTCTTATGACCGGCTATTATGAGCCGCAGCTGCACGGCGCCATGCGCCAAAGCAGCGCCTACCCCTATCCGGTCTATGCGACGCCTTCCGACCTGGTCCGGGTTGAGCTGTCAGACCTGTACCCCGACCTTGCGCACCGTCATCTACGCGGCAGACTGGAGGGAAATCGGCTTGTTCCCTATCCGTCGCGTGCACAGATCAATGGCGGGGACATAACGGCGGAGCCGCTGTGCTATGTCAGTAGCGATATCGACCGCTTCTTTCTGCATGTCCAGGGCTCCGGGCGGATCATGCTTGAGGATAATTCCACCCTATTCGTCGGTCACACCGACCGTAACGGCCATCGCCGCTATCTCAAAGCGCACCCGCAGCAGAAACAGCGCATCCTCGAATCCAATCCGAGCTATATCTTTTTCGGATTGAGAAACCGGGGGGCGACGGGCACGCTCGGCGTGGAACTGACGCCGATGCACTCCGTTGCCGTCGACCGGACGAAGATCCCGCTGGGCTTTCCGGTCTATTACGACGCACAGGATCCGCTGACGCACCGGCCGATGCGGGAGGTGGCCATGGCGCAGGATACGGGCAGCGCCATCAAGGGACAGGTCCGGGCGGATCTCTTCTGGGGATACGGCGAGAAGGCCGAAGCCGGCGCGGGCAGGATGAAATCGCCGCTGGCTTTATGGCTTTTCGTCCCGGCGGAGGCGGCACCGGGTCCGCGGTAAATCAACCGTGGGACGGAATGTCCGGGCGTTTGATGCTGGAGATATGTTAGTATAGTTCTAACTCTTTGAAGGATGATGCGTGAATCGTTTACGGCAGATCAGCACGATGTCGACGCTTTTCATCCTCTTCAGTCTCTCCGGCCTGGCCTTTGTCGTGGCGGTGATCTACATGAGCTGGCAGGATGTGCGGGCACAGGCCGTATCGGAGCTTAGACACATAAATGCTTTCGTCTACAGCGCTTTTGAAGCCGATCTACACAACTACGAATCTCTGCTACACCTTTTGGGGGAGCGGCTCGAAGCGATGGAC
>JARROU010000121.1:0-8399 GCA_037383585.1 Campylobacterales bacterium
TCTCGATTTCGGATGGGTGACCGCTTTGGTCATCGGCGTGACGGCCATGCCTACGGCGGAAGCCGTCATCGTCCCGATATTGGACGAGTTCAGACTTGTCCGTACCAAAATCGGCAACTACATCATCGGCGCCGGGGTCCTGGATGACATCATCGAGGTCTTCCTGGTCGCAACCGTTTCCGTCTGGATCACAACCGCGGGGTCGCCTTCGGGCCTCGATGTCACCGAAATCGCTAAAATCGTGACCAATACGGCCATTTTTATCGCGGTCGCCTGGGGCATTCGAAGCCTTGTCCTCGTACCGCTCTCGGGCTGGCTGAAGGTCCGGGTGCCCAACCTCATCCTCCTGATGATCATCGTCCTATTCATTTTCGGCGGCTTCGCGGAATACGTGGGTCTCGGGCTCGTCGTCGGCGCCATCGTGGCCGGGATGATGATGCGGCCCGTCTTTGACGCCGCGCACGAGACCGGTGAACAGGCCAGCAAGGCGGTCCGCGCGGTCAGCTACGGCTTTTTCGGGATCATCTTTTTCCTCTGGATCGGCATGAGCGTCGACCTGGGCGGGCTTGTGGAAGCCCCGGAACTGGCCGTCCTGCTCTTCCTGGCCGCCTTTTCCGGAAAACTGACCGGGATTTTTCTGATGGTCCCGATGAAAAAGCTCACGGTCAAAGAGGCCTGGGCCGTCGGTCTCGGGCTCAACGCCAGGCTGACGACGGAGATCATTGTCGCCAAACTGCTGCTCGACGCCAAACTCATCGGCACCGAACTCTTCACGGCCCTGGTCGCCTCGTCGTCGCTGTCGACGATCATCGTCCCGCTCGCGTTCAGCGCGATCGCTTCGCGCTGGGGCGGCATCCTGGCCGGCAAAGCCGAGCAACCCGCGCCGCGCGGCCCCCTGGTCGTCACCGAAACCGAAACGTCGTGGCATGCCACCGATACCGCCGATGCCCTCACCCTGCTGCGCACCGACGCCGAGACGGGTCTGGGGACGACCGAAGCGAATAGCCGCCTTGCCGACGCCGGTCCCAACCGCATCGAGGCGGTCCGAAAGGAGGGCTGGTTTTCCATACTGCTGCGCCAGTTCACCGATGTCCTGATCCTGATACTCGCGGCGGCGGCAGCGGTCTCCTTCGCCGTCGGCGAGGTCGGAGACACGATCACGATCCTCGCCATTATCCTCCTCAACGGCCTCCTGGGCTTCGTACAGGAGTTCAAAGCCGAAAAGGCGATCGAAGCGCTGCAGAAGATGCTTTCTCCCCGATGCAAGGTGCTGCGCGGCGGTGCCAAAAACGAGATCGACGCCGAAACACTCGTGCCGGGCGACATCGTCATGCTCGAAATCGGCGACCGGGTCCCCGCCGACCTCCGGCTGCTCGAAGCGGTCAATCTCAAAGTCGACGAATCCGCACTCACGGGCGAATCGGTTTCGGTCGGCAAAGCGATAGAGAGCGTCGCGAAAAGCGCACCGCTCTCTGCGCGATCGGACATGATCTGGATGGGAACGAGCGTGACCAACGGCTATGCGCGCGGGGTCGTCACCGCCACCGGCATGGCGACGGAGTTCGGCCGCATCGCCCGCCTGACCAGCGAAGTCGAACGGACCCGCACACCGCTGCAAAAACGGCTCGCCGTGCTGGGTAGGCGGCTCGGGATTCTCTCCGTCGCCGTTTCCGCACTGGTGGCGATCATGGGGTATCTTTTTGGAAAACCGATGATGGAGATGTTCCTCACGGGTGTCTCCCTGGCCGTCGCCGTCGTCCCAGAAGGGCTGCCCGCCGTCGTCACGATCACCCTGGCACTCGGCGTCAAGGCGATGGTGCGGCAGCAGGCGCTGCTTCGCCGGCTGCAGGCGGCGGAAAGCCTCGGCAGCGCGGAGGTGATCTGTACCGACAAGACGGGGACGCTGACGAAGAACCAGATGACCGTACAACGGATCTGGCTCTTCGGCGGCAGCGTGACGATTACCGGAAGCGGGTACGACCCCGCAGGACATTTCGAAGCCGGCGGCCGCAAGATCGACTACCAGGGACGCAGCGACCTGCTCGCGTTGCTAAAGACCGGCCTGGTCTGCAACCACGCCTCCTTGCAGCGGACGGAAGAGGAGTGGACCATTTCAGGCGAACCGACCGAAGCCGCCCTCGTCACCGCCGCGTACAAAGCCTGGATGTCACCGGAAGATACGAAGATCGTCAGCGAATTTTCCTTCAACTCCGAACGCAAGCGGATGACAACGGTCATCGGGGAGGAAGAGGGCAACGTCGCCTATGTCAAAGGGGCGCCCGAAGTGCTGCTGTCGCGTGCGGCATCCTATCTGCAAAACGGAGAGATCTTGCCTCTGGACGCCGAGGCGCGCCGGCGCTTCGAAGACGCCTACACCTCCCTGGCGAAAGAGGGGCTGCGTACGCTGGCCCTGGCCAGGCGCCTCCTGCCCCCCGATACCAAACTCGATCCCGAAGCGGTCGAAAAAGAGCTCGTGCTGCTGGGCATCACCGGCATCATCGACCCGCCGCGGCCGGAGGTGTCCGAAGCGATCCGTACGGCTAGGAGTGCCGGCATCTCCGTGGTCATGATCACCGGCGATGCGCCGCTGACCGCCCAGGCGATCGCCTCCGAGATCGGTATGGAGGCCCCGCGCGCCGTGACGGGAAGCGAGCTCGAAACGATGGACGATGCCGCCCTCAGCGACGCACTGAAAGCAGGGGCGATCTTCGCACGGACGACGCCGGAAAACAAGCTGCGCATCGTCAAAACGCTGCAGAGCGAAGGGCGGGTCACGGCCATGACCGGCGACGGCGTCAACGACGCACCGGCGCTCAAACGCGCCGACATCGGGATCGCGATGGGCCTGCGGGGCACCGATGTCGCCAAGGGCGCTTCAGACATGATCCTGCTCGATGACAATTTCGCCTCGATCGTCAATGCCGTGCGCGAAGGGCGCCGGCAGTACGACAACATCAAGAAGTTCGTCACCTACCTGCTCTCTTCCAATATCGGCGAAGTCATCGCCATTATGGTCAACATCCTGCTCGGGGGTCCGCTGCTGCTGCTTCCCGTGCAGATCCTCTGGATGAACCTCGTCACCGACGGAATGACGGCCGTTGCCCTGGGGATGGAACCGGCGGAAAAAGGGATCATGCACCGGCCGCCCCGCTCGCAGAGGAGCACGTTTTTACAGCGCAGAGGCATCATGATGATCCTGCTGCTCGGCTCCTACATCGCCGGGGCCACGCTGTGGATATTCCACCGCTATCTCGAGTCCGGCATGCCAAGCGAGCAGGCGGTCATGCTCGCGCAGACCGTGGCGTTTACCGCCATCATCGTTCTGGAGAAAATGAACGTCTTCAACTACCGCAGCCTGCATGCGCCGATGCCCGTCGTCGGCTTTTTCACCAACCCCTGGCTCATCGGCGCGTGGATCGCGACCGTGTCGCTTCAGGCCGCCGCCGTCTACGTGCCGTTTTTACAAGACGCCCTGCATACCGTACCGCTTCGCTGGCAGGACTGGCTGCTGATCTTCGAAATTGCTGCGCCGATCTTCATCGTCGTCGAGGTGTATAAGTGGCTGGAATGGTGGGGACGGCGCAACGGCCGCGTACAGGAAGCCTAGGACTTCAATCGGTGCAGGAGCACGTTGCGCAGGCGCGGGAAATGCCCCTCCAGGCGGTCAAGTTCCGTTTTCATCACATCGCTCCACTCGGACTCTTTGCGACGGATCCGCTGCAAGAAGGCAATGCGCCTTTCGACGAAGTAGAAATAGAGCAGGACGCTGACGACCGCAGCGTAGAGGCACCAGACGGAGGTGACGGCGCGCGGTTCCAAGAGGCGGATCCCGACGAGCCCGGCAAGGTTCAGCCACCCGAACAGCTGCACCGAGACGCTGCTGCTGAGAATCAGCGGCCCGCAGGTCGTCAGGATGTAGACGATATCCAACCACTCCTTGGCCGTCCAGGCATTGACGTAGACGAGGGCATTGTTGCCCACCGTGACATGCGTGGGCTGGACGGAAAGCCCCCACAGGGTGTAGGCCGCCAGAAGCCCTCCCATGACGAGCAGGCCCCCGATCGCCCTGCGGTACCATCCCGAGGGTTCCAGCAGCCAGATCGACAGCGGGACCAGGAACGGCAGCAGTCCCTGGGCATAGAAAATAAAAACGCTCTCGGCGATTTCAAGCCCGCGCGCTGCGATCAGCTTATCCATCCCCAGCCAGACGAAGCCCTGGGTGAACTGATGCAGGGCAAAGAGCAGCGGCAGACTCGCGAACACGACTTCTCTCGGCTCACTGACCCGGCGAAGCGTCAGAAGCCCGACGACGCCCAGGGCACCCGCGAGCGTAAAGTTCATTATGGCAAACAACAGCATCTCTTACGCCTCGTGCCCGTTGGGCAGCGGTTGGCCGCTTCTTCCGGGTCGATCGTCCCCTCCTCGACCAGCATGTCGAAATTGATGATGCCGCGCCAGTAGCTCTCCCCGACAAAAACAACCGGGATCGGATCGATCTTGCGGGTCTGCACCAGGGTCAGCACCTCGAAACACTCGTCCATCGTGCCGTATCCACCCGGAAAAATGACCAGCGCTTTCGCCCGCCGCAGGAAATGAAGCTTTCTTATGGCGAAGTAATGCACCTGGAAACAGAGGTCGGGGGTAATGTAGGGGTTGGGGTACTGTTCGTGCGGCAGGGTGATGTTGAGCCCCGCGGACTTCGCTCCGACGGCCGCTTCCATGATCCCCGGGCCGCCGCCCGTCATCAGGGTGACGCGGGGATCTTCGGGGCCCTTGCCGAAATTGCCGACGATCCGGCCGAACTCCCGTGCGATCTCGTAATAGGGCGTCTTGGCCAGCACGCGACGGGCGATGCGCAGCTCCTTCTCGAGCTCCTCCGAATCGTGTTTCTCGCGAAGCGCTTCGAGGCGTTCCACCTCGCGCTTCGCCTCGGACTCCTCCATGATCCGCGTGGACCCGAAAACGACGATGGTGTGCTCGATGCCGTGCTCGCGCAGCAGCAGTTCGGGCTTGAGGTAATCGACCTCCAGCCGGACGCCCCGCACCTCGTCGCGGCGCAGGAAGTCGGGGTCCCGGTCTGCCTGGACGAAGTTGCTGTGCTTCATGATCTCATTGACCCGCTTGCGAGCCTGTGCGTCATCCTCTTTCGCCTTCGGATGCTCCCAGGGTAAAGGTTTCTGATGCCGCTTCAGCACCTGCCGAAACTTCTGCTTACCGTTGGGCTTTTTCATGACGCTCCTTCGATCTCCGTTTTCTGATTGTATCATGTTAAAATCGTGGAATGGAATACGCTATCATCAAATCGATCGTTATTGCACTGCTTATAGGCTTTATGGTCGGCATGCAGCGCACCATAAGCCGGCTGCCCAAAGGAGAGCAGAATTTTGCCGGCAGCCGCACGTTCGCGCTCATCGCGCTCATAGGATACCTCGCCGGGTGGCTCGGGGAGACGATCGAAGGCTTTGTCTTTGCCGCGACGGCCGTTATCGGAATGCTGGTGGGGATCTCCTATTATCTCAAGGTCACCCGCTTCCATATCATTGCCGTACTGATGGTCGTGCTGCTCGAAATCAAACCGCACCTGCAGGAGTTCGAATCCCACCTCTCCTCCACCGACATCAACGCCGCCATCTTGCTGCTGGCCATGAGCTTCATCGTCCTGCCGGTGCTGCCCAACGAGATGATCGGTCCCTACGAGCTTTTCAACCCCTACAAGACCTGGCTTATGGCCGTCATCATCGCCGCCATCTCCTTCGTAGGGTACGCCGCGATCAAACTGCTGGGTCCGAAGCGCGGCATTTTTATCACCGGCGCCGCCGGGGGCCTTGTCTCCTCGACGGCGGTCTCGATCTCGCTCTCAAAGATGTTCGAGAAACAGTTCCAGTTCATCAACAACTATGCCGGCGGCGTGGCGGTCGCCTGCACCTTCATGTACCTGCGCGTCCTCTTCGAAGCGGCGGTCATCCACCCCGCCCTCGCCAAAGCGCTCGCGCCAGCCTATGTCGCCGCGTCTGCAATCGGAATCGTGTTCAGCTATTTCCTCTACAACCGTTCGCACACCGCTGATATCCACTTCGAAGAACAGGCCATCGCGAAAAACCCGCTTCAGCTGAGCGAAGCCCTCAAATTCGGGCTGCTTTTCGGCGTCATCTACGGGGCCATCGCTTTTACGCAGGGCCGCTTCGGCGACATCGGCGTCTACATCGTCTCGTTCATCTCGGGCATCACCGACGTCGACGCCATTACGCTTTCGCTCTCCGAGCTCGCCTAGGATGAGAAAGTCGTCATGAAGACCGCGATGAACGGCATCGTCATCGCTTCGGTCGTCAACTCGCTCGTGAAACTCGGCATCGTCTTCTGGATCGGGGGGCTGAGGCTGGGGTGGCGTGTCGCGCAGTTCTTCATCGTCACGCTGGGCGTGATGGGCGGGGTACTCTACCTGACGGAATTCTATCTGCTTTGATCGGCCTTCGAAGGCCATCAGTCAAACAAAAGGTAACCAAGCAGACCCGCAAGGAAAAGGGCGATACCCCCTACTCTTGCAGCCTTGATATCGTAGCCGATCAAAAAACGGTTGGAAGGGTGCACTTTTTCCCTTTCCGTATTTTTTTCTTCCACTCCCAGAAGGCCCAGACGGTTTAACACAAGCAAGGCAATGACAATGATGACCGATGCCAAAAGCAAGGTGCCGCCATTCTGGCTTACGAACGTCACACCTCTTGTCTGCACTGTTACCCCTCCCCGAACGCATCTACTGTTTTTTTAACGCATCTTCCAGCTCCACGATCTTCGGCAGCGTGCTCAGCACGCTGTCGGGGTTGAGGCTGATGGAGTCGATGCCGAGCTTGACAAGGAACTCCGCGACCTCCGGGTAGTCCGACGGGGCCTGGCCGCAGATGCCGCTGTGGCGGCCGTTGCGCTTGGCGCCCTGCACCGCCATCTCGATCATCTTCATGACCCCCTCGTCGCGCTCTTCGTAATCGAAGGCCACGATCTCGCTGTCGCGGTCGACGCCGAGGGTGAGCTGGGTCAGGTCGTTGCTGCCGATGCTGAAGCCGTCAAAGACCTCGCTGAAGCCGTCGATGGAGATGACGTTGTTCGGGATTTCGCACATCACGTAGATCTCCAGCCCGTTCTCGCCGCGCCCCAGCCCGTGTTTCGCCATCGTCTCGACGACTTTTTTGCCCTCCTCGACCCGGCGGCAGAACGGGATCATCAAAACGACGTTCGTGAATCCCATCTCGTCACGCACCCGCTTCATCGCGGCGCATTCCAGCGCGAAGCCCTCTTCGTAGGAAGGGTGGCTATAGCGCGCCGCACCGCGGAAGCCGATCATCGGGTTGGGTTCGGTCGGCTCGAAGAATTTCCCGCCGAGCAGCGTGGCGTACTCATTCGTCTTAAAGTCGCTCATGCGCACGACACAGGGGTCAGGGTAGACCGTCGCCGCAATCGTTGCGACCCCTTCGGAAAGGGTCTTGACGAAAAAGTCTTCGGGCGAGTCGTACGCCGCGCTCAGCGTTTCGACCTTCGCGCGCGTCTCCTCGTCGACCTTCTCGGGATGGATCAGCGCCATGGGATGCGCCTTGATGTACTCGTTGATGATGAACTCCATCCGTGCAAGCCCCACCCCGTCGACCGGCAGCGAAGCGAGCGAAAAGGCGATGTCGGGATTGCCGAGGTTCATCATGATCTTCGTGTGCGTTTTCGGCAGATGGCTGAGATCCGTTTCATCGACCGTGTAGTCGAGGATGCCCTCGTAGACGTAGCCGTTCTCCCCCTCGGCGCAGCTGACGGTCACCGCCTGCCCGTCTTTGAGCTTCTCCGTCGCATTCTCCGCACCGACGATCGCCGGAATGCCGAGCTCGCGGCTGACGATGGCGGCGTGGCAGGTGCGCCCGCCCCGGTTCGTGACGATGGCGCCGGCGATCTTCATCACCGGCTCCCAGTCCGGCGTCGTCGTGTCGGCGACGAGCACTTCGCCGGCTTTGAAATCGCCGAGGCGGTCGATACCGGAAATGTAATGCACCTTCCCGCTTCCGATCTTTGTCCCGACGGCACTGCCCGTTGCCAGCACCTTCCCGCGCGCGCCCAGGTGGTACATCTTGAGCACGGAGCCGTGCTTCTGCGATTCCACCGTCTCGGGGCGCGCCTGGACCATGTAGATCCTGCCATCCAAACCGTCCTTGGCCCACTCCATGTCCATCGGCTTGTCATACCCGACCTTGTCCGAATAGTGGCGCTCGACCCGGATGGCGTAATCGGCCAGCACCATCACGTCGTCATCCGTAACGCAGAAGCACTTCCGGTCCGCCTCGGGGGTGTCGATGTTCTGCGTGTATTCAACGGCAATGTTGTCGGTATTGAGCGTATCGGTGAAGACCATCTTGAGCTCTTTTTTG
>JARROU010000122.1:0-4387 GCA_037383585.1 Campylobacterales bacterium
TAAAAGTGAAGAGGCGGAGGCACTGAAACGGCCGGACCACATTTTTTCCATCGGTCTGTCTCCCAAAAAAAGTACGTAATTTTAGCGAATAGGGTTTAAATGCAGAATAGGCGGGGCTGTCGCCCGCCGAAGTACCTGTCAGTTACAGGCGGGAACGTTCCCGCTGTCTTTGGCATATTCGATCATGAAGTCCTTGAGATGCTTCGAATGTCTTTGAAACTTCTTGCTTTTGAAATATTTCCAGGACTTTTTCGCTTCCTCGTTGTTCAAGTGAAGTTCTGCCAGACCTTCGCCCTTGTTTTTCATCATTTTTTTCCACGTTCTTCTTTTAAAGGCGGCAGCCACCTCCTGCCCGTCACTATGGCACTTTTTGCATTTTTTGTGGAATTCGCGCTGTCCTTTATAGACTGCCGCTTCACTGACGACACCTGTTGCCAACACGGCAAGAAGAATCGGGAAAACGACCTTTTTCATTCTGATCCTTTGTTCAAGGGGCTAATTTCTATAAATATACATTATAAATTATAATGGAACCCTTAACTGTGACGATATAGTGACATCTTACTTGAACGCCGCCTCTTCCGCACGGGACAGCAGTTCCCGCGCGCCTTGTTCGATAAAGGTCTGTGCCATGTCTCTGCCCAGATTGTCCACCTTGTCTCTGGCGACTTCCACGGCCTCGGAAATCATTTCCGTTCCGTCGGGCATGGCCACAACCGCACGCGTCAGAACATCGCCGTTGTCCAGGACGGTCGCATTGATCCCGATCGGCACCTGGCATCCCCCCTGCAGCGTATCGACGAATTCGCGCTCAATCGTCGTTTCGATACGGGTATTTTCATCTTCCAGGCCCCGTGCGATCTCGAGCACTTCCGGATCGTCGATCACCTCAATGCCCAGCGCCCCCTGTCCCATGGCAGGGATCATGTCATCCACAGCAATCGGATAAACATATTCGACGCTGTCGAGCAGTCCGAGACGGTTAATGCCTGCAGACGCCAGGATGATCGCATCGTATTCTCCCTCTTTGAGCTTTCGGATGCGGGTATCCACATTGCCGCGCAGGTCCTTGATCGTCAGATCCGGACGGAGAGTGAGGATCTGTGCACGGCGGCGTAGAGACGACGTTCCGACAACGGCCCCTTCGGGCAACGCATCGAGGTTCGCATACTTTTCACTCAGCATGGCATCCCGGTCGTCCTCGCGCTCCGTGATGGCGCCCAGGACAAAGCCCTCGGGCATTTCGGTCGGAACGTCCTTGAGGGAGTGGACCGCCATATGCGCTTCACCGCGCAGCATGGCCTCTTCGATCTCTTTGAGGAAGAGCCCTTTGCCGCCGATTTTTGCCAACGGAACATCGAGGATTTTGTCGCCGCTGGTTACGACGATTTTAAGTTCCACTTCCAGTCCGGGATTCTGCTCTTGCAAAACCGCTTTGATGTGTTCGGACTGCCAAAGTGCCAGTTTGCTACCCCGTGTTGCGATGACGAGTTTATTCATTTAACTTTTACTCCCTTGTAACGTTTTTTTCCCGGATCTTTTTCCCCGTCGAAATAGACCGTCGGCGTACCGCTGACCATCAGGGTCTGGATAATCGACGCATCCGACTGGATATGCTCCTCCACCGCCGGTGTGTGCAGATCGCTCACTTTCAGTTTGGTATTCACGACCTTGTTGAAAGCCTCGACGATCTTCTGTTCGTCTTTTTCGCGCGAGATCGTTGTCGGCACCTTGTAAAGTGAAAGGACAACGTCCTTGCGTCCCTCAAGTTCGGCGGCCACGGCCGCACGGACGAGGGCCGGCGCTGCAGGATGCAGGCGTTCAAGCGGGAAATGGTAGTAATAAACGGCAAACGTATCGGGGTACTGTTTCATGTACTCGAGCGCCCCCGGAACATAGCTGCGGCAGAACGGACAGAGCGGATCGGAAAAAATGACCACTTTGTGTTCGGCATTTTCGTTTCCGTAAATCAGATTCGCTTTTTTATAATAGGCGTCTTTGAATTTCGGAGTAACGCTCTCGCGGAGACTTTTGCCCGTTTTGATGTCGGTCAGATCCCCCGTGATTACCTTGTCATTGGCGAAATAGATAACGCGCTGTTTGATTTCGCGGTCCTCTTTTCCCTGCTTGACTTTCGCGTCGAGTGAAACAATAAAGCTGTCCCACCCTTTCATTCCTTCGAGCGGGCTGCGCTCCACAACCTTGACGCTCAGTGAACTCACGGCTGGATTTCTTGAAAGGGTATTTTTCAGGAACGTTTCGACTTCGCTGTTGGTTGCAGCAAAAAGACTAGTGCTTATCAGCATCGTCGCTGACAATTTCGACATCAATGACATGGTCATCCTTTTTTTGAGTGAAGTGATCGGTTGAATCGTGTTTTGATTGTGCCACAAATCGGTTAACCAACATCTTCGTGATCACACTGAACTGCAGAAGCAATCCGATAATATCGGTCAGAAATCCGGGGAGGATCAGTAAGATGGCCCCCAGGATCGTGAAGAGGTTGAGCTGCTGGAACTCCATCGGATCGATTCGTGCCTGGTTGAGGGCATGGATGTTCTCCGCCAGCGTCCCCCGGAAATTCGCCAGGATGACCAACCCGGCAAGGGCGCTCGCGATCAGCTCGACAAAGGTCCAGACCCCGCCGATTGCCGAAGCGATGTTGACGGAAACGACTACCTCGAAAAACAGGTAGATCAGAAAGTAGATCATCCGATCCACTCCATAATGCGCTCAAGGACCTGCCCGGCACTGACGTCAGACTTGGTGCCGGCGGCACGGTCGTAGAACTGGACGTTTCCGTTCGCGAGTTCCTTGCCGATGATGACCGTCAGCGGATAACCGACCAGCTCCGCGTCTTTCATTTTAAAGCCGAAGCGCTCTTTTCGGTCATCCAGGATCACTTCGACCCCGGATGCGCGCAGCGAAGCGTAAAGGCGTTCGGCCAGTTCCGTCTGAGCCTCGTCCTTGATGTTCGAAACCATAAGATTGACCGTATACGGTGCCGTCTGGCGGGTCCAGATGCAGCCTTTTTCATCGTGATGCTGTTCAATCACGGCGGCGATCAGACGGCTGACCCCCATCCCGTAGGTCCCCATGACAAAAGGTTCCGCCTTGCCGTTCTCGTTCAAAAACTCCGCTTTGAGCGGCGCGGAATAGACGGTACCGAGCTTGAAGATGTGCCCGACTTCGATTCCCTTGGTATGTGAGAGCATGCCCCCGCAGACCGGACAGCCATCCCCTTCTTTGACCTCGTAAAGATCCGCATACTGCGTGTCTTCGGGCAGCACCGAAAGGTCTACGCCGACGTAATGGTAATCTTCTTCATTCGCGCCGCAGATCATATTGGCCGCTCCCCTGACGTCCGTATCGAAGATCATCCGCACCGAGGTGAGGTCAAGCGGGCCGATGAAGCCCGGCACCAGTCCGAGAGCTTCGAGGTCCGCTTCTTCGACGTCCGCCAGGTCCATGGCGCCGCAGGCGTTGGCCGCCTTCACTTCCTGAAGGTCGTCGCAGCCGCGCAGGAAGAAAACGACGATTTCATCGCCCTCCTCGTACAGCGCGCGTTTCGCAACGGCTTTGAGCGTATAGTAGGGATCGACGTGGAAAAAACCGGTCAGATCCTCGATGCGTTTCATGTCCGGCGTCGCGAACTTGTTGAAGTCCGCTTCCGGCGCTTCGGGAATCTCCGTACGCGGGGCGCGTCTCGCGGCTTCGATGTTGGCACCGTATTCGCAGCGGTCGCAGACGGCGAGGGTGTCCTCCCCGCTGTCGGCGAGCACCATCAGCTCTTTCGAACCCGAACCCCCGATCGCGCCGCTGTCGGCCTCGACGATGCGGAAATCAAGACCGAGGCGCTCCAGGATACGCTTGTAGGCCGCTTCCATCGCATCGAATTCACGGTCGAGATCCTCCGTCGACGTGTGGAAGCTGTAGCCGTCTTTCATCACGAATTCACGGGCGCGCATCAGTCCGAAGCGCGGACGCGCCTCGTCGCGGAACTTCGTCTTGATCTGGTAGAGGTTCAGGGGGAGCTGCTTGTAGCTCGATACCCGGTTACGCACCAGGTTGACCATCATCTCCTCGTGGGTCGGACCGAGGACGAAAAGATTCTCCTTGCGGTCCTTGAAGCGCAGCAGCTCTTTCCCGAATTTCTCGATCCGGCCGCTCTCTCCCCACAGTTCCGCCGGAGTGACGAAACTGAGATCGACCTCCTGCGCGCCGGCATCCGCCATCTCCTCGTTGATGACCGTCTCGATCTTCTTAAGCACCCGTTTGCCCAGCGGCATCAGGTTGTAAAGCCCGCTTGCCACCTGGGCGATGAACCCGGCACGGGTCAGATAGATATGGCTTGGAAGCACCGCGTCTTTGGGGGCCTCTTTTTCGG
>JARROU010000123.1:0-4379 GCA_037383585.1 Campylobacterales bacterium
GTGCGGGTGCGTGGCACATTGGTGAGGATGTCGCGGACGACACCGTCGGTGAGGTAGCCGGTATCCTGATCCTGCTTCAGGACGATGACGACGCTCCGCCCGCAGCGGATGTTCCTTCGCTGTTTCGGGTCCGGCATCACGCTCAAATCAGCTTTACTTCGACCCTTTTTCCAAACGCCTTGGCTACACGTTCAAGAAAATCAATCCCGATATTGACATTGCCATTCTCGATGCGCGAGATGACCGCCTGCGTCGTTCCGACCTTCTCCGCAAACTGCTTCTGGGTCAAATCATACTTGATGCGCAGTTTCAGCAGCTGTCTAATGACTTGATAGCGGGGTTCAAGCCGGTCCCATTCACGCTTAAACTCTTCATTTTTCAACTGCTCTTTGATCAATGCCTGGAGTTCACTCATTTTATCATCTCCTTCATGCGTTGCTTCGCGATATCGATCTCTTTTCTGGGTGTCTTCTGCGTCTTTTTCACAAAACCGTGCAGCAAGACAAATCGTTTACCGGTGTGTGCAAAATAGATAATCCGGTAAATACCTTTATGATCTTTCGCCCTGACTTCGTACAGTTTCTCTTCCAAATGCTTCACATATGGCTCTCGGATACCGGTACCTAACTGCTCCAAAAGATCCAAATTTCTCAACACAACCGTTTTGGTCTTTTCTTCCAGAGAGAGGATCCACTCATAAACCGGTTTTGAGCCGTTTTTATCTGTAAAGAACACCACTTTCCATTTCATGATTATGCCTTATTAGATATAAAATATATCTTATTAGATATATTTAGATGTATCACAACACCCCCTCTTCTCTCAGACTCAAAAACCCCTCCTTCGTCAGAATGACATGGTCGAGCAGCTCGATGCCCAGAAGCGCTCCCGCCTCCTTGAGCCGCCGGGTGACAGTGATGTCTTCGCGGCTCGGAGCCAACTGCCCGCCGGGGTGGTTGTGGGCGACGATGACGCCCGCCGCGCGGTCGGTGACGGCGTCGGCGAAGACTTCGCGCGGATGCACGAGCGACTGGTTGAGGGTGCCGATGGAGATGACGCGCTTCTCGATGAGATGCGACGCCCCGTCCAGGGTCAGGGCAACAAAGTACTCCTGTTTTTTCAAGGCGTACTCGCGCAGCAGTTCGGACACGTCCGACGCCGAGGCGATCTTGACGTTCTGCCGGAGCAGATGCCGGCGGCAGAGTTCGACGGAGGCGAGGATCTGGGCGGCTTTGGCCTTCCCCATGCCGTGAACGGAAGTCAGGGCATTAATATCGAGCGTGTCGAATTGCGTTTCAAAGAGGGAGACGATCTCCCTGGAGAGTTTGAGCACATCCTTGCCCGGCACCCCGCTGCCGAGCATGACGGCCATCAGTTCGAAGTCTTTGAGTGCGGAGGGGCCTTTTGCAAGCAGTTTTTCGCGCGGCTTGTCGCCGTCGTAGAGTTCGTGGAGCTTCTTCATGATTCGATAGTATCATAAAATAACCATAATAGTTATATTAGGTGTCAGGAGGGCATAAAGAGAATACACTGTTCATTCTTTTCTTTTTCATAAGAAAAGAACCAAAAGAAAATCGTCGTTGCGCGAATCGCTCGCCCCTCCCGGCTTTATGCCTTCAGGGCGGCTTTCAAGGCACGCTTAACGACCTTCTGTCTATTGATGGTATGCGCTTCAGCATAGCGAAGCTAATGAGAGAAAGAGAGCTTCGGCACGCCGAAGTGCATTCAATTAAATCGAGAGTTGAAGGGGAAAAAGTCCATCCTCGTCATCGAAGAAAAAATGAAAGCGGGATGGGAGATGGCGGGAGGGATGTTCCCGCCGAAAAAAGCGGTCAGGCGATGCTGAGCACCTTGATTGCGAAGGTGAGGTCCTGCCCGGCGAGCGGGTGGTTGAAGTCGACGACGACTTCATCGTCGCGCACCTCTTTTACGACGACCTCGATCGGGTTGCCGTCGGGGCTCTGGCCGCGCAGCGGCATACCGACGGTGATCTCCTCTTCAATACCCTGCAGCTGCGTTTTGGGTACGACCTGCATCGCCTCTTCGTTGTATTCACCATAAGCCTCCGCCGCCGGAACGGTTACCTCGGTGTTTTCGCCCGCGTTCAGGTCCGCGATGCGCGACTCCAGGCCCGGGATGATCTGCCCGGCGCCGAACTGGAATTCGAGGGGCTCGCGCCCGACGTTGCTATCGACAACGTTTCCGTCGACTGTCAGTTCATACTCGATCGCGACTTTTTGATTGGGTTGGATTGCCATAATGTGTTTCCTTTGTTTGATTGTCTGTAACAGGATGTTCCGTAGCCGGTGCGGCCCGTCTATCGGGATGATAATAAAGCGACGCTTTGCATTTTTCGGATAAGTTCTCACCGATGCGGAAAATTCAAAGTAGGATTTGGAAGGGAACCTGAAAAGATGAAGGGCCAGAGTAACGCAATACGACTGAAGCGGGTATAAAACCGTTCGACTGCCCATTCCGGCTTTCGGCTTTCAAGGAACGCTTAACGGCCAGTTACCATTGTGGCATTAAAATAAACGCTTTCATCACTTTCTTTTTAACAAGCAACGAAACCAAAAACCTGTTCATTCTTTTCTTTTTAATAAGAAAAGAACCAAAAGAAAATCGTCGTTGCGCGAATCGCTCGTTGCTCCCGGCTTTATGCCTACACAACGGCTTTCAAGGCACGCGCACCGACCTTCTGCCGATTATATTAATGCGCTTCGGCATAGCGAAGCTAATGAGAGAAAAAGAGCTTCGGCCAGCCGAAGCTAGACAAATTCGATGTTCTCCGACTTGATCCGCTTCAGATCCTCATCGTCCAATCCGTCGTAGCTGTAGACGAAACAGCACGGTTTCTCTTTGATCTTCTTGTGGATGCCCCAGAATTCGTCCAGATCTTTGACGATGATGACCTTTTCCGCACTCAGATCCTTCAGCGGAAGGCCGACGAGGCCGTGTGAAAGCGTGATCGTAATGAGCTCCATCATCTCGCTGTTGATGATGATGGGGCCGTTGCCTTTGAGAAGGACGACTTTGGGGTGCGTGCTGCTTTTTTGCATGTAGGACCTTTTTTGATCCCGCTTGTACAAAAAGCATTCCATCTAATCTGCCGTACATTGCGTTCCCCCGATACTCATGAGTCGCATTTTATGCTATAATACCCGTAATATATTCCGCATAATTAAAAGGGAAATCTTATGGTAACCTATGGATCAAACGAACTTATTTCCTCGTCGGAGCTTGCCAAAAAGTTCGGTTCGTACCTTGCGCAGATCAGCAAACACAGTGTCGACAAGTTTGCGATCCTCAAAAACAACAAGGTCGAAGCGGTCATGATCTCCAAAGACGAATACGAAGCGATGTGCGAAGCACTCAAAAAGCTCGAAGCCCAACAGTTCCTTGCATCCGTCGAAAAAGGCCTGGATGACATAGAGAAAGGCAAAACCCGCCCCATCGACACGCTTTGGGACGAGCTGAATGATTGAATACAGCGACCACTTCCTGCAAGAAGCCAAAAAGCTGTCCAAAAAATACAAACGCTTCAAAAGCGATCTGAAAGAGGCGGTAGAAGAGATTGAAGCGCTAAAAGACATGGGGACACCGCTCGGTTACGGGCTGTACAAAAAAAGAGTCCCGAACTCATCCATCCCGACCGGCAAAAGCGACGGGTTCAGGATTATTATCTATCAGAAGGTGGAGGATCGCATCGTTCTCATCTCCATCTATTCCAAAACCCAAAAAGAGACTTTGAGCGACGAAGAGCTCAAGGCGCTGCTGAAAGCGTACATGGAGAGCCGATAAGAACCCGACCGGGGTCTACAAATAGCTCTCCTTCACCCGCCCTACTTCGCCGCTCATGAGCCGCACTTTGATGCCGTGCGGGTGCGTGGCGCTTTTGGTGAGGATGTCTCTTACGACGCCGTCGGTCAGATAGCCGGTGTCCTGGTCCTGTTTCAGGACGATCGCGACGCGCAGGCCGTACCTGATGTTTTTTCTCTGTCTCGGATCGGGCATATATTCTGCTCCCTGTAAATTATTTAAACATTGTTCATTCTTTTCTTTTTAACAAGAAAAGAATCAAAAGAAAATCGTCGTTGCGCGAATCGCTCGTTTCTCCCGGCTTTATGCCTCCGTAACGGCTTTCAAGGAGCGCTCAAGGCCAGACTTGATCTGATTGAATGCGCTTCGACGTGTCGAAGCTCTCTTTCTTTTATTAGCTTCGTTAGCCCGAAGCGCATTTAGATCAATCGACAGAAGGTCGGTGCGCGTGCCTTGAAAGCCGTTACGGAGGCATAAAGCCGGGAGAAACGAGCGATTCGCGCAACGACGATTTTCTTTTGATTCTTTTCTTGTTAAAAAGAAAAGAATGAACAATGTTT
>JARROU010000124.1:0-4693 GCA_037383585.1 Campylobacterales bacterium
CGGGTTTTTGAGGATGATCTCGAAGCCTTTTGCAACGGTCTCCGCATTCGCATAACCGCCGACGTCCAGGAAGTTCGCCGGTGTGCCGCCCATGTAGTTGATCGTATCCATCGTACCCATCGCAAGACCGGCACCGTTGACCATACAGCCGATTTCACCGTCGAGGGAAACGTAAGAGAGCCCGAAGCGGCTCGCTTCGCGCTCGTCCGCGTCTTCTTCGGAGATGTCGCGCATGTCTTCAATGTCCGGATGGCGACCCAGTGCAGAGTCGTCGAAGCCCATTTTGCCGTCCAGGGCGAGGAAATCACCCGCGCCCGTTTTGATCAGCGGGTTGATCTCGATCATCTCCGCATCGTTTTCCATATAGACGTTGTAGAGCGCCGCCGCAAATTTGATGAATTTGCCCTGCGCTTCTTTCGGAAGGCCGAGGCCGAACGCCAGTTCACGCCCGTGGAAGCCCTGGAAACCGATCGTCGGGTCTACCGCGACTTTGACGATTTTTTCCGGAGTCTCTTCCGCGACTTTCTCAATCTCCATACCGCCTTCGGTAGAGGCCATGATGACCGGCATCTCTTTTGCACGGTCGAGCACGACGCCGAGATAGAGCTCGTCCTGGATGTCCGCCCCCTCTTCGATGTAGACTTTCTGAACCAGTTTTCCTTCCGGACCCGTCTGGTGTGTCACCAGGGTCATCCCCAGAATTTCAGAAGCCAGCTGACGGACTTCTTCAAGGGAACGTGCCAGTTTGACACCGCCGCCGAGGCCGCGGCCGCCCGCATGGATCTGTGCTTTGACGACCCAGATGTCCCCGCCGAGCTCTTCGGCATTGGCCACCGCCTGGTCCGGTGTATTGGCAACGATACCGCGCGGAGTCGGTACGCCGTATTTGGCAAAAATCTGTTTCGCCTGATATTCATGTATGTTCATAAATCTCTCTCCTTTATAAAATTACGCTTTTCACTGGAAATAATTTAGTTTTTTCCAGTACTGGCTTTTAAGCCTTGGGGGCGATCATGTCGCCGGGTACGACGTATTTATCGAACTCTTCTTCGCTCAACAGGCCGAGTTTGACGGCCTCTTCCTTGAGCGTGGTCCCGTTGGCGTGCGCGGTTTTGGCGATCTTGGCCGCATTTTCGTAACCGATATGCGGGTTGAGCGCGGTCACGAGCATCAGCGAGTCGTTCAGGAAGTGGTCAATCTTCTCCTCGTTTGCCTTGATGCCGACGGCCGCATTGTCGTTGAACGATACGATGCTGTCGGCGAGCAGGCGGACCGATTGCAGGAAGTTATAGGCGATGACCGGTTTGAACACGTTCAGTTCGAAGTTCCCCTGGGAAGCCGCAAAACCGATCGTTGCGTCGTTCCCCATCACCTGGCAGGCCACCATCGTGACCGCTTCGCTCTGCGTCGGGTTGACTTTGCCCGGCATGATCGATGAACCCGGCTCGTTCGCCGGGATCTCGATCTCGCCGATGCCGCAGCGCGGGCCGGAGGCGAGCCAGCGGACGTCATTCGCGATCTTCATCATGTCTGCGGCAAGCGCTTTCAAAGCACCATGCGCAAAGACCAGTGCGTCATGCGACGTCAGGGCATGGAACTTGTTCGGTGCCGTGACGAAATCATGACCGGTCAGTTCGCTGAGTTTCGCCGCAACGCGTTCGCCGAGTTCCGGGTGCGCGTTAAGGCCCGTACCGACCGCCGTACCGCCGAGGGCGAGTTCACGGACCGCCTCGAGGGAATCTTTGGCCATCTTTTCGGATTTGTTCAGCATCTCGACCCAGCCGCTGATCTCCTGGCCCAGTGTCAACGGTGTCGCGTCCTGCAGGTGCGTACGGCCGATTTTGACCAGGCTTGCGAACTCTTCGCTTTTTGCCTGCAGCGTCGCTTTGAGCTTCGCGATCGCCGGAAGAAGGCGTTCTTCGACGGCGATCACCGATGCGACGTGCAACGCCGTCGGATAGGTGTCATTGGAGCTTTGGGACTTGTTGACGACGTCGTTGGGGTGCACCAGTTTTTCCGTGCGGAAATCGCCGCCGAGGATCTCGGTTGCACGGTTGGCAAGGACCTCATTGTTGTTCATGTTCGACTGCGTGCCCGAACCGGTCTGCCATACGACGAGCGGGTAGTTGCCGTCGAGCTTGCCTGCGAGCATGTCGTCTGCTGCCTGCGCGATCGCGTCCGCTTTTTTCGCATCAAGCTTGCCCAGGTCCTTGTTGACCAGCGCCACCGCTTTTTTCAGATAGGAAAATGCACGAGTGATCTCGTACGGCATCGTCTCTTCGCCGATTCGGAAGTTCTGGATCGAACGCTGCGTCTGGGCCGCCCAGTACGCATCTTTGGGGACCTGCATCTCCCCCATCGTGTCCTTTTCGATTCTATAGTCCATTAGGCCTCCTCAAAAAATTTATGCGCATTGAGCGAATCGATCAGCGTCTGGACCGAACTGCAAGAGCGCGCAAACATCTCTTTTTCTTTGTCGTCGAGCGTGACTTCGATGATCTTCTCCGCCCCGCTGGCCCCGATCATGACCGGGACGCCGGAGACGACGTCGTCGTAGCCGTATTCGCCTTCCAGGTAGACGGCACACGGATGGATCTGTTTCGTATCTTTGAGAATCGCTTCGACCATGATGGCCGTCGATTTCGCCGGAGCGTAATACGCCGAACCGGTCTTGAGATAACCGACGATCTCGGCACCGCCGTGGCGGGTCCGGTCGACGATTTCGTCGATCTCGTTATCGGTAAGCAGATCCGAAAGCGGCACGCCCGCGACCGTGGAATAGCGCGGCAGCGGCACCATGTCGTCACCGTGGCCGCCCATGACGGAGGCACGGATCTGCCCGCCGCCGTAGCCCAGTTTTTCCTGGATGAACGACGCCATGCGTGAGCTGTCGAGGATGCCCGCCATGCCGAGCACGCGGCTGCGGTCGAAGCCGCTCTCTTTGAGGGCGACATAGGTCATCGCGTCAAGCGGGTTGGAGACCATGATGATGATCGCGTTCGGCGAATACTTCGCAATACCGCTGACGACTTCTTTCGTAATGTTTGCATTCGTCATCAGAAGGTCGTCACGGCTCATACCCGGCAGACGCGGGCTCCCTGCGGTCACGACGACGACGTCGCAATCGGTCAGCTGCTCCATGCTCTCTGCAACGCTTACGACGGTATGGCTGCGCACCGCAGCCGCGGCCTGTGACATATCGAGCGCTTTGCCCTTTGCCACTTCAATCTTGTTGTCACGCAGGATGATTTCATGGCACGACCCGAGCATTGCCAAAGAGTATGCTACTGTCGCGCCCACATTACCGGCACCGACAATTCCAACACGTTTACCCTGATTCATTGGTTGAGGTCCTTTTTGTTATCTAGGTCTTCTGCACCGATATACACATAAGCCATATGTGCGAACACACACCATTATGCATACATGGCAGAAGATGGTACATTATAAGAGAAATAAGGTTAAGTCCACTTTCATGGACTCCAAAGAGTGGTAGAAAGGTAACAATTACCTTTCTACCTTGTTCCGAAACGGAACACTAATTACACAGATCAGATCGCGTCGATGATCGCGTTGAGCGTCGCCGAAGGACGCATAGCCGCTTCTGCTTTCGCGTCATTCGGGTGGTAGTAGCCACCGATGTCCTGTGCTTTGCCTTCTGCGGCAAGCAGTTCAGCCATGATCTTCTCTTCGTTTTCCTTCAGTGCTTTTGCCACCGGGGCAAACTTGGCCTGCAGGTCCTTGTCAGAAGAGTCCGCCATCGCTGTCGCCCAGTACAGTGCCACATAAAAGTGGGACGCTTTGTTGTCCGGCTCTCCGCATTTACGGCTCGGAGCTTTATTGTTGTCAAGATACTCCTGGTTTGCAACGTCAAGTGCCGCAGTGACTTCAGCCAGTTTCGCTTCCGGATGCTTTTGCTCGATGTAGCGCAGTGACTCTGCAAGTGCGAGGAATTCACCCAGTGAGTCCCAGCGCAGGTGTCCCTCTGCGAGGAACTGGTCAACGTGCTTAGGAGCAGAACCGCCCGCACCCGTTTCAAACAGGCCGCCGCCGGCAAGCAGCGGAACGATCGAAAGCATTTTTGCAGACGTACCGAGCTCGAGGATCGGGTACATATCCGTCAGGTGGTCACGAAGGACGTTACCGGTGACTGCGATCGTATCTTTGCCTGCACGGATGCGCTCGTTCGTGAACCGTGTAGCAGATGCGATATCCATGATATGGATTTCAAGACCTTCCGTATTGAACTCCGGCATGTATTTTTTGACTTTCGCGATCATCTCGGCATCGTGTGCACGGTTCTCATCCAGCCAGAATACGACCGGGATCTGCTCTCGATCTGACCGCGTTCGACGGCGAGGCGGATCCAGTCTTTGATCGGGATGTCTTTCGCACGGGACATACGCCAGATGTCACCTTTTTCACATTCAAAGCTCATCAGCTCGGTCCCGTCTTCAGCCGTAACAGTTACCGTACCCGCTTCAGCAAGTTCGAATGTCGTCGGGTGAGAACCGTACTCTTCCGCTTTTTGCGCCATAAGGCCGACGTTTTGCATCGTACCCATTGTCGTGACATCGTATTGACCGTTTTTCACGCAGTCCGCGACCATCTCCTGGTGGAACATGCCGTAAGTACTGTCAGGGATGACAGCAACACACTCAAGCGCATCACCGTTTCTGTCCCACTGTTTACC